>NZ_JAVRBM010000056.1:0-59190 GCF_034531255.1 Nostoc sp. ChiQUE01b
GTCTAACATCAGTCCATATAAATTGATTTTTTATTGTTTGTGAGAAATTCGCGTATAACTTTTGATTATTCAACCACACTTAGAAAATTGTAGGTTGGGTTAAGCAAAGCGCAACCCAACAAAGCTCAGGAAATGTTGGGTTTCTCAACCCAACCTACGTAGAAGTTGAGTTTTAGGCTTAACTGAACTGTATTGGGTTATAAATAAGTAGCAGTTCAATATTTGTTCTTTTTATGACTTGGCAAGTTGGCAACTCTAAGAAAATTAACTGTGTTATTTTCAATACTATACAAGGTGTATTTGCACTTTCAAGCTATTTAGACGGGCTGCAACCCGTCTTTTTTATCCCTAGATGGTTTTAAAATCTCGTTAAATCTCGTTTATGGGTAGAACTGAAAATGCTCTTTAATTTAACTATATACAAACTAGTAACAGAGCCATTGAGAATGGCTCTGTTAGGGCAGGATTGTTAGAAGCACCCGGACTTTTTCAAGCAAGGCACTCCCTGGACAAATTGAGCAGGGAGCAATGCTAGAAAGCATTATTAGACTAATTTCAGGTTTGATTTAGCCGAAGAAAACCGTATTGTACAAATTCTCCAGACTAGTGTTTATCTTTTGTCTCTAGAAGCTCCTATTCAATTGTCTGTTCGTTAGTCCAATCCTTTCTGAATAAAGAGTAACTTTTAACTAATTACTCCTGAAAGCGGGTGCAGTATTGTTAAATGAAAACTATGTCTGGTTTCAATTTTCAGATATCGTTCTTGCAAAGGTTGCCACTGCTGCCACGACTGGTAACGATTTTCAGTTAACAATTTAGCAAGGGTGGGCAACTCTGTCTGAATTTCTGACTTGTATATATCTGCAAGCCAGTCAGTTAAAACGGCACTATCTTGCATCGTACCTAAAATTTCTTGGATATTTTTCACTTCTGTAATATAAGCTTCGTAAGATTCGCCATATAAGTCAGTAAATAACTCCATTTGATAGCGTATACGTTTAGCTTCTTTTCGTAAACTATGAAGACTTTCACCTTCTGTTGTCAATTGTTTTTCTATCTTTTTTGGTTTCCAGTTTTTCTGGATTTTCACTTCTGATTCTACAATTTCAGTACCAACTAGCCAACCCGGATGCAATAAGAAGTTACTCACTTCTGGTAAAAGTAAGTCTGGTAGCACTTGCTGAATGGCAATAGATGCCAAAGGTTGATAAGTAGGTTTCTCTAACCACTTATCCAATGCATCTTTTAAAGACTTGTAAGATTCATCGTTTAATGTTTTCTGCACACTCGATTGTACATCTTCACGTTGTTTAGCTAAAGCTGTAAAAGCTGTTTGTAGAGATTCCTGTTCTTTGCGGGGTAAGTTTGGTTTATAATTGTTTTCCAAACTTTCTTTGAGTACGTCTAAATCTCGCAGATTACCAAGACGACGGGCTATTTTACCAATATTTTTATCGCTGACTGGTTTTGACACATCCACTGCTAGCCCAAACCGAGTTACTGCTGTCCGTAAGCGGCGCATTCCCACTCGCATTTGGTGCAGCGCTTCTGGATCTTCATCTTTCTTTACTGATTTTTCCCACTTTAAGGTTTTCTTAAAGTGTTTTTCAATCGCTTGGTAGGCGTAGTCACCGAGAGTTTTTACTGTAGGTTGTGTAGCTAATTTCATAATGGTCTGAATGATTACCTCATGAAGTTATTGCATAATAACAATATTATTTAATAATTTACATCTACTTTTGATATTTTTTATGCCATGAGGATTGTCGGGTATGCTTATGACTATTGATAGTTGCATCCTCTGTTATATACAGTAGAGTTCAGCAGCAAAGCAAGGAAAGCTCCGCCAATGCGTCAGAATTAAGAATTCAGAAGAAAAACAGGCTTTGTATCTGACTTTAAAATTTAGATTGTGTACTTCATCAACTTGAAATCTGCTGTACATACAACATCTATCAAAGGTTTAAATAGCAGATTCACCTCGTCAGTTTGATGTCAGCTATAGGTTTGAGATAAATATTTTACAGAAATTTAATTTTGTATTATAATAATATATATAGTTAATATTTATGTAACTCTCAATATAATTTAAAATGCCAAACCTACATTTACTAAATCAAGTTTTATTGACTTTTGGAGATTATTTTCAAGAACATAGAGAAGACTTATCAGCAGTACTGCTAACACATCAGAAGTATTTATGGTTGGGGTCAGATGAAACCTCAACTATTGAGCGTCTCTCTTTGGTTGATACTGATAAATTTACAGATCATCAACAATTTAGTGTAGCAGAATTTATCAATTTACCTGCACCAGAGGAGGAAGAAATTGATGTAGAAGGACTGGCTTACGCTGAAAATTACTTATGGTTTGTTGGTTCTCACAGCTACAAACGCAAAAAATTCAAACCCGAAAATACAGATGCTAAAAACTTTAAAAGGCTAGCAAAAATTGAATCAGAACCTAACCGTTATATTTTAGGACGAATTCCTCTGATAGACGGTAAGCTATTCTCATCTTGCCCACATCCCCAAAAGCCAGATGTGCAATTAAATGCCGCTAAATTAGAGGTGACGAATCAGGGTAACTTGCTGATGACAGCTTTAGCAGATGATGCCCATTTAGGCTTGTTTATTCAGGCAGGAATTCCTGGAAAGGATAATGGCTTTGATATTGAAGGAATAGGCATTTATCAAAACCGCGTCTTTCTAGGTTTGCGGGGCCCTGTATTGCGGGGTTGGGCTGTGGTGCTGGAAATAGAGTTAGAAGATTCTACTCCTGGACTGATGAAACTAAAGCCAATTGGGGAATTGCAGGAGTTATATAAAAAGCATTTTATCTGGTTGAATGGTTTGGGAATTCGGGATTTGTATGTAGATGATAAAGATTTGTTGATTTTAGCTGGGCCAACAATGGATTTAGATGGGCCCGTGCAAGTTTATCGGTGGGTAAATGGTGTGAATTTGCGAGAAAATGTTTTCAGCAATCCCGATTTTGTGCAAGATATTCCTTATGGAAATCGAGAAGAACACGCTGAAGGAATGACGCTGTTTCAGGATGTAGCTGGTATCCCTTCGCTATTGGTAGTTTATGACTCTCCAGCAAAAAGTAGGCTGGTGGGTGATAGTAGTGTAATTGCGGATGTGTTTAAGTTGGGCTAATTTGAATTTTAGATTTTGGATTGCTGAGAAAGTTGGATGGGCAATCGTCTGTGGTATATGTGGTAATCTTAAATGTTAGTAGAGATTGCTTGTACGGGGCAGCTGGGGATACACTGTTCGCAGACAATACAGCGCGATCGCGTGAATGTCAACTTGTACGTCTCTGGCTGGAGGGTGAGCGCTTCGGTAGGACAAACCCCAGTACACAAACCACAGTGCACACACACATCCTCATCGATCGCAATTTCACCTAATGTAGAAGAAACATTAACATTACGCGATCGCATCCACTCAATCGCCGCATCTAATTGATCGATGTCTCCTGATAATTCCACTACCAGTTTGCCAATTTGATTTGGGGCAACTTGGGCGCGGATAATATTGGCGGCGACGTTGAACTCTTTGGCCAGTACGTAAGTGACTGGCATTTGCACGGCGCGTTTCGGGAAGGTGAGTGTTACTCGTTTTTTCACAGGTTTAGCAGAAGATTTTTTCTGTTGTAGCGTATTGAGAGTTTTATCAGTCCTTCCCTACGATAAGTTGCACGAACAAGCAAGCCAAGAAAAGGACACTGCTCTTACCTCAACATACATAACACCATTTCCAAAAATCTTTGCAACACATAAATCGGCTGTAGGGGCGTACAGCTAGCTGTACCATTGGTGTCAACTTCAGGTAAAAGTTAGTCTAGAAAAAGCTTTTAGCAGATTATCTGGTTATCTCGTTCCCAGTCTCCGACTGGGAATGCCCCTCATTGAAGCTCCGCCTCCTGAACTCGCGGCAGAGCCGCCAGGAGTAGCATTTCCAGCCAGAGGCTGAAAACGAGATTTTAAAAGGGTTTTAGAGTTGCCCTCATCCCTTAACCCCTTCTTTCAACATGGGAGAAGGGGAACTGGAGCGGCTTCTTGAAAAAGTTCGGGATCTGAGCCTCTGTGTACTAGAAAAAATTGTAAGTAAGGTAGTATAAAGCTGGCGTCTGCAAAATGTTTCTTTCCTGCATACCATCTGCTCCTAAGTAGGTAGCTAGAAAATCCAATTAAAATTAATCAATATTGATATTTGTTATGATTTTTAACCGCAAATATAGACCTTTTGGAAGATGCTTTAAAATTAAGTATTGATATTATATTAAGTTTGCCATTTAAGTTTATTACTTGTTATCTGTGATATCCATTTTAACTTGGAAAGCTAGCTTTTAACATGAAAATTTTAGTTGTCGAAGATGACAAGTTAAATGCATACTCACTTACCACAGTTTTAACTAACCAAAACTATGCGGTTGAAGTTGCCACTGATGGTGATATTGCTTGGAATTTTATTCAAACTTACGATTATGATTTAATCCTCCTAGATGTAGTGTTGCCCAAGCTGGATGGCATTAGTCTTTGTCGTCAAATCCGGTCTAGTGGTCTGCAAATGCCAATATTGTTATTGACAGGGTGCGATAGTAGTCATGAGAAAGCGATCGGACTAGATGCAGGCGCAGATGACTACGTAGTTAAACCCTTTGACACAGAAGAGTTAATTGCTCGTGTTCGAGCACTATTGCGTCGCAAAGGCGTAACCTCACAACCTGTGCTGGAGTATGGTGGGTTGCAGCTAGACCCTAGTAGCTGTGAAGCGATCTATGCTGGAAATCTGCTGCCACTTACTCCCAAAGAGTATGCTCTTTTAGAACTATTCTTGCGAAATACTCGTCGGGTGTTTAGCTGCGGCATGATTTTAGAACATCTTTGGTGTTATCAAGACACTCCACAACAAGAAGCTGTTCGCACCCATATCAAAGGGTTACGACACAAACTCAAAGCTGTAGGAGCGCCCAGTGATTTGGTTGAAACAGTTTACGGTATCGGCTATCGGCTGAAACCACTGGCAGAAGAGGAGAAGGGCAGGAGAGCAGAGGAGCAGAGGGGCAGAGGGGAATTAGATCGTGAAAAATCCTTGGTTCCGAATCTCAAATCACAACAGCAAACATTAATAGCAGTTGCGGAAATTTGGCAACGATTTCAAGGGCGTGTAGACGAGCAGGTGAGGGTGCTGGAGGAAGCGATCGCAACTTTAAACCAAAATAGTTTAAATCCCGATTTGCGATCGCTTGCAGCCAAAGAGGCACATACCTTGGCGGGATCTTTAGGTACTTTTGGCTCACCTCTTGGTTCAAAATTGGCACGCAATATCGAACTGTTACTGAGTTCTGGTCAAACCCTGAGTCAATCTGAGATTAGCAACCTCGAAAGTTGGGTAAAGTTATTGCGTCGGGAAATTGACGGAAACGAAGCAGCGACAATATCTCCATCACCAACCTCACAGGTATTAAAAACAGTCACGCAATCGCTGCAAAATGACCCATATACAAAAACTAAAATATTGGTTGTGGATGACGATCCGCAAATTCAGGCATTTTTACAAACCTTACTTAGTCCTTGGGGGCTAAAAGCGATCGCTCTTGAAGATCCGCGTCAGTTCTGGGAAATCTTGGAAATAGTTACGCCAGATATGCTGATTCTGGATGTGGAATTACCTTATACAAATGGTATAGAACTTTGCCAATTAGTACGCAACGATTCGCGCTGGTGTGAGTTACCCATTCTATTCCTCACTGTGCATAGCAATGCCGAGATCGTAAATCAAGTTTTTAGCGTTGGTGCTGATGACTTTGTAAGTAAGCCCATTGTCGGACCAGAACTAGTAACTCGGATCGTCAATCGCTTAGAACGGATGAAATTGCGGCAGCGCGTCGTGACGCAGGGAGGTAGAGGGGCAGGGGGAGCAGGGGGAGCAGGGGAAGATGAGGGAGCAAGGGGAGATAGGAAAGTAAATTCTTCCTTGTCCTCCTTGTCCCCCTCATCCCCCTCATATCCCTCATCTTTCAATTTACAAGCCATTAACGAACTGGAATTGCGAGTAGCAGAGCGCACTGCTGAGTTAATTCGGGTGAATCAACAGTTGCAGTCACAACTTGATGAACGTCAACGGACACAGGGAGAATTACGGTTCTCTCAAGCCCGATTTGCACGAATTTTAGATATTGCTGATGATGCAATTATTTCCATTAACGGGTTCCAAAGCATCACTTTGTTTAATCAAGGAGCAGAGAAGATTTTCGGCTACTCGGCCCAGGAAGTGATTGGACAGGGACTTGATTTACTCTTACCACAGCGTTTTTTTCAAGTGCATCGTCAACATGTGGTTGACTTTGGCCAATCTCCCAATGTTGCCCGTCGGATGGGAGAACGGCGAGAAATCTATGGACGCCGCAAGGATGGTACTGAATTTCCAGCCGAGGCTTCCATCTCCAAAATAGAGATGGATGAGGAAATATTTTATACGGTTATCTTGCGAGATATCACAGAACGCAAACAAATTGAACGCATGAAAGATGAATTTGTCTCCGTTGTTAGTCATGAACTCCGCACACCTTTAACTTCGATTCATGGCTCTCTCGGAATGCTAGCCAGTGGTTTGCTACCAACAAACTCAGAGCAAGGAAAACGTCTACTGCAAATTGCGACTGATAGCAGCGAACGCCTAGTACGTTTAATCAACGACATCCTAGACATTGAGCGCATCGAGTCGGGGAAGGCGAAGATGGAACCAGAAATCTGCAATATCGTTGACTTAATCGTTCAAGCAGTAAATGTCATCCAGCCTCTGGCTGACAAAGCAGGAGTGAAAGTATCTGTTTGTGCCCTATCTGGCCAAATATTGGCAGATTGCGATCGCATTGTCCAAACATTGACCAATCTATTGAGTAACGCCATTAAATTCTCGTCTCCTGGATCTACCGTTTGGTTGGAGGCGCAACAACAAGGGAATGAAGTTTTGTTGACAGTCAAAGATACCGGACGCGGTATCCCAACAGACAAAGTTGAGAGTATCTTTGAGCGCTTTCAACAAGTTGACTCTTCAGATTCACGCAACCATGATGGGACTGGTTTAGGTTTGGCAATTTGCAAGAGCATTATGCAACAACACGGCGGACGCATCTGGGCTGAAAGTGCATTGGGTAAAGGTAGCACTTTTTACGTCACTCTGCCATTATTTAGGACTTTCCAAAATACTGATTTAGAAGACTCTTCCAACATTCCCGTAATTCATAGTAGTTACGAGCCGACCACAAATAGCCAACTAAGTCCAGATACAGAATTTTTGAGCACCGGGCGTGTGACTACCAAGGAATTTGAACAACGGGTGATGAAGTTACTTGAGGGCATTACACTGAACCAACAAGAGGATAGCAGTGATGACAACAAAGCAAATTCTAGTGGTTGATAACGAGCAGTATATTCAAGAAGTTGCCAAGATTTGCTTAGAAACAGTCGCAGGCTGGAAAGTAGTGACTGCGAGTTCTGGCCAAGAAGGCATAATTAAAGCTGAGACTTACCAACCAGATGCAATTTTACTAGATGTGATGATGCCAGAGATGGATGGCATCACTACCTTTGAAAAGTTACAAGCCAATCCATTAACCAAAGCGATTCCAGTAATTTTGTTAACTGCTAAAATCCAGGCTTCCGATCGCCGTCGCTATGCCCAGATGGGAATGATTAGTGCGATCGCTAAACCATTCAATCCTCTAGAATTAGCTGCTGAAGTAGCCGTAGCCTTGGGCTGGAGTCTAGAAAAGTAGAACAAAATCTATATAGCAATCCGATTTGATTTGGTGAATTACTCGTAGGGACTGGGGATGGTGGGGCCCCCTCTGGGGATAAGAGGTAATGGGGATTGGGGACTGGGGAAGGTGGGGCCCCCTCTGGGGATAAGGGGTAATGGGGACTGGGAAGAAGGAATAAAGGTGTACCTAGCTCCCTTAAAAATCAAATATGAGTCCTATAGCAAATTAATTTATAAAAAGTAGACGTAGGGAAAAGTGATTTAAAAGTTTTTTTTAGGTATTAAAAAATACAATGGAGAAAAATCAATTCAATTGTTCTTGAAATACATAATATAAACCAACAACTTAAATAAATTGTAACTTAGTTGCAAGATTAGCTATTTACTACAATTTAAGTTGACCAAGAACCTTTTTTTATCAAACAGAATTCAGGAGTCAGGAGTCAGAATTCAGAATGAATTCTGTACAAGTGGTGGATGAATAATCGGGTTTAAGACCCCCACTAAATCGAACATTTAGTGGTCTTCAATTAGTCGGGGATTCAGACCCGCCACTAATTGATTCTGACTTCTGAATTCTTCTTCAAGAATAGTAATAACTTATAGTTATATATGTCTTAAAATTAATTTAAATTTTATTAACAAAAATTAATATATATTTGCTGAACTACTTGATGTTGTAAAATAAGCAGTGGATTTTGTCGATTAACAAATTAAATCGTAATTTGCTTATTTTTGGTAATGAAGACCAAAACAATTGGACATAATCAGCATTTTCATTTCACCGAATTAATATTACGGATGGGTCTAATTGACGAACCACTCATTTTGGTATTATTGCTTTTTCTTCTTCGGTATCACTCTTGCCCGATACTTTCTGATTGCTGGCGGAGCATACTTGCTCTTTTATTTAGTTCTGGGGAAGTCTCTCGCCAACAAGAGTTTGCGTTTGAAACCGTTGATGAATTGTTCCATTAAAAAGGATATTGAATTATCAGTAATCTCCACAGTAGTTTTTGCTATTTCTGGAGCGTTTATGATCTCAGAGTATAATTTGGGAGCAACCCTATTATACGCTGACATCTGGAAATACGGACTGTGGTATTTAATAGTTAGCTTTATTGCAGTGCTAATTCTTCAGGATACTTACTTTTATTTTATCCATCGGATGTTTCACCACCCTCTAATTTTTAGATGGATGCATTATGGACACCACCGTTCAGGAGAGCCAACGCCCTGGAGTTCTTCTGCCTTCGACTTCCCAGAAGCGATCGTACAAGCACTTTTCTTTGTAGGTGTAAGCTTTATAGTTCCACTACATTTCGTCACCTTAGTTGCCGCACTTATAACTATGACAGTATGGGCAGCATTTACCCATCTCGGATTTGAGCTATTTCCTTCCTCATCTAAAAGTTACTGGATTGGAAGGTGGCTTATTGGTTCTATGCATCATTCCATACATCATCGTAAGTATAAAGTACACTACGGTTTGTATTTTACGTTTTGGGACAAACTGCTTGGTACTGAAGATCCTAATTATGAAAACGAAACCCACACAAGGGAGTTTTAACTATAGCAGTCCTCAATCATTTGTGAAATATTTTTCTGTTGGCTGTCATTAGTTATTTGTCCTTTGTAATCACAAATGACAAAGGACAAATGACTACTGACTATTTAATTTTTGTCGAATTCTCAAGCTTGTTTGGATTCACCCAACGATTGACAAATTCGTTGTTATATTTGTACACCTTGATTTGCACTTGCTTGGAACTTAACTTGACTATTTCAGCAGGAATTCTTTGGACATCGCTAGAATCTGTGCGGGGCTTGTAAAGCCAAATGACTTTTTGCCCAACTTGAAAGTTGTTAGGATTGCTAGTTAAAGAAGGCATACTTTCTGCCCAAGAGGGGAAAGCAACTGCTAAGTTGAGCAAAAGTACTAAGACCACTAGAGTGATTTGAAAAAGTTTCATAATCATTGCACTTGTCTTAGGTTTGATGGGGCAATCAATCTGCTGCTCTAGCATTTAGTTATTGTCCTTCTTTGGGTTCTCAAAGTTGAAAGATCGTTAGACTAAAACTTCTTTAGACAATTTAGTAAAAGTTAAAATATTTACTGATTTCAGGATAAAACGATTTGTGGAATAAAATCAAATAGTCTTATTTGTTAAAACGATAATTTAGATTTATATATAGAAGATTGTGTTGCAAAAATACGTTTGAGAACAAATGGAATAGCTGAATTAACAATTTGATTTTATGAAAGCGATCGCTGCTTATCCTTAAGCCAAAAGAAATATTTTGACTCAGACATTCAAGCGATCGCCTTGTGTGAAATTTAAGCAGCCCAAAAAATTGGGGCAGGTGACAAACCCGCCCCGACATCTGATATACTGCGCCCAACAGCTGTGGCTACAGGCTTTAAACTATTAACTAAATGCACCATATCTTCTAAAGAAAGTGCTTGACGGGCATCAGAAACAGATTTTTCTGGTTCTGGGTGACATTCAATAATTAATCCATCTGCACCACAAGCGATCGCAGCCCTAGCCACAGGTGCGACCAACTCCCGTTTGCCGACGGCATGAGAAGGATCTACAATTACAGGCAAGTGAGTTATTTGCTTGAGTGCTGCCACTGCCCCTAAATCTAGGACGTTACGGGTGTAATCATCGAAACTGCGGATACCTCTTTCGCACAACACCACATTAGGATTCCCGTGGCTAAGGATATATTCAGCAGCCATGACAAATTCTTCAATAGTCGCTGCTAAACCACGTTTGAGCAGTATTGGTTTACCAGCTTGTCCCAAAGCTTTGAGCAAGTCAAAGTTTTGCATATTGCGGCTACCAACTTGAAGCATATCAGCGTGGGCGACGACTACTTCAATTTGGGAAATTGACATTACTTCCGTGACAACTGGCATATTGTAATGCGATCGCACCTTGGCTAAAATCTCTAATCCTGACTCTCCCATACCTTGGAAAGCGTAGGGAGATGTGCGGGGTTTGTAGACACCGCCACGTAACCCCTGTACTGATGCAGTAGATAGCTTTTGGGCGACTATCTCCATTTGTTCTAAGCTTTCAACAGTGCAGGGGCCGCCGATAATTACCAGTTCTTTACCACCGAAAGCGACTTCTTTCGAGATTTTAACGATTGTTTGGTGATTTAAATGGGATTGTGCAGCAAGTTTGGCATTAATCATGATTACATTCTCCTGAAAAGTTAAGTATTGGGGATTGGGAATTGGGGATTGGGCATTGGGAATGGAGAAGAGACAAGGTAGACAAGGAAGAGGGGGGAGACAAGGGAGAGACTTGTCCTCTTGTCCCCAGTCCCCAATCCCCGATAAAAACAAAAAAGCCCGAAACCTTTAAAAGTTCCGGGCGCGTTCAGATTCATTGGCATGACGCTATTTACCCGGAATTTATTCTGGGCCAAAAGTAAAAGCCATAAAACCAACTACAGAAATAAGTCATGACAATGAAATTCTCCTTAAAAAAACAAAAACCGCAGAGTTTGCTCTGCGGTTCACCGGGCGGTTTCCATTAGGAAACTTAATTCACTCCCGGTGAACCACCCTAAACCAAAAATAAAAGTAGGAATTTGTGTTAAGCATTTACGGAGTTTTCGCTGGAAAACTTAAGAAATATATCTATCTAATGTAACAGTAGCAGTAAGAGTGGGCTTTGTCAAGACCTGCACAAACTATAAAAAAACGATAGACTCAGTACAACTCTGGGGATTAAGACTAATAACGCTTTGCACAATTCAAAATCACGCCCTATTCTGATTGTACTAGTTGCTTATTTGCGTAGACGAAAAAAGCGGTGAGGGGGTCGCAGTCTTCTCCCAAGGGGAGACGCTAAGAGCGATAGCGCAGCGTTAGCGAGTCCGCGAGCGTCTGGCGGTTCCCGTCGTTAGCGCAGCGTTAGCGAGTCCTCCAGCGTCTTGCGTTAGCGCAGCGTTAGCGACGTTCGCGTAGCGTCTCGCAGAGAAGGAGCGTCACCCCCGAACCCGTTGGCGCAGCCTCTCGTAGAGAAGGACTTGTCATTAAACATTACGATAGTTAGATAACCTCAGAAGAAAAAGCCAGGATTGAGAAGTTAAAATATATAATTCTCCTGACTTATGACTTTATCTTACGAAAGCTTATTGCAGGGAATTGATAACCGCCAGACATTATTCTTACCCAAGTCCTCATTGACCAGATCAATTTTTTAGGATCATCAGTCTGATTATGCCCAGTTCCAAAATCTTAACCCAATCTTTCGACTATTATGGAGCTTACCCCTGCCCAGTCTGTCGAATAGGTAAGATTTCTCACATGCCATTGATGGAAGCTATGGCTTGTGACTTTTGCCAAGAGATTTTTACAGTCAACTTAGAACAACAGCAAATCAAGATGCCTTCTAGGCAACCACCTTTAACTTGGCGTTGGAATGGGTTTAGTTGGACAGAAGGCCAGTTGGAAGGTATGGAATTAGGTTGGGGTTATGGACTAGCAGCAGCAGTTTTTATAATTCTTCCCACTACTCTAATTGGCATAGTAGCTTACTATTTTCCTGCTAATCTGAAGGAACCCATTACCTGGATGCCATATATTTGGACAATATTAACCTTCTTATCACATTTATCAATTATTGTTTGGATTTATATTGAAGTTTATCAGATTCCAGTTGCAGCATATTTTAGAGCGATCGCTCGATGGAGAAATGGAGAGATGGGGAGATGAGGGAGCAGAGGAGCAGAGGAGCAGGGGAGCAGGGGAGCAGGGGAGCAGAGGAGAATAATTAATACCAATACCCAATGCCCAATGCCCAATGCCCCATAATCCATAACAAATGATGCAGCGGATAAAT
Source organism: Nostoc sp. ChiQUE01b (assembly GCF_034531255.1). Taxonomy (NCBI): domain Bacteria; kingdom Bacillati; phylum Cyanobacteriota; class Cyanophyceae; order Nostocales; family Nostocaceae; genus Nostoc; species Nostoc sp. ChiQUE01b. Next base: position 12,641 of record NZ_JAVRBM010000056.1, read on the forward strand.
GACTCCATCACTCATAATTAAGTTGATTGTCCACTAAAATATCGTATGAGCGATCTGGAGCGGTACTATAGAGTTTTGGAATTAGAGCCTGGAGCAACACTTGAAGAAGTGAACCAGGCTTACAAAGATTTAGTCTTTGTTTGGCATCCCGATCGCATTCCCAAAGACAATCTCCGTTTACAGCAGAAAGCACAAGACAAGCTAAAAGCCATAAATGAAGCTCGTGAAAAGTTGCGCTCTCTAAAAACCAAACCTCAAACCACATTTAGCTCACCGCCACCTCAACAGGAAAAACCATCTCAAACAACCCAGCGACCACCAAAGCAAAATTCAGATTTAAGTGGCAAAGACTACAGTCGGGCAAATTTGAGCAATAAAGACTTATCTGGCAGAAATTTGAGTTATGCCAATTTGAGTGGTGCTAATCTCAGCGATACTTTTATGCACAAAGTCAACCTCAGAGGTGCAAATTTATCTGAAGCAAATTTATTTCGGGCAAATCTACTTTTAGCCGATCTTAGGGAGGCAAATTTACGCGCTGCTAATTTGATTGGAGCGGATCTCAGTGGGGCCGACTTGCGAGGAGCCGACCTGACGGGAGCGCGGATTCGCTCTGGTGAGCGTCTTCTGGTTAAATTAGTTGGTACTAACTTAGCAGGGGCAATTATGCCTGATGGTTCAATTTATCAATAAGTGAGGTTGTCCCATACGTATAGTGCCTCATTTGCTTGTTTTTTGACCTCTACAACATTTTTGCTAGTCGCTTCCTGTTGCTTGTTTAACTGAAAATAATCTTTGGCGTTGGCATCAAGTTCTTTGCTGATTTTTTTGTTGAATTTATTAGCTTTTCAGTACCATGACACCGATGTGGCTATTCTTGAGCCAACAGGGAATCATAACTCAAGGCTTTGGGCGAGAATCCTGGAAAGCTTAGTAAATTAAAATTCTTTGGGTTGGTCACATTGAGTTACGCCGCTATCGTGGCCGTAAAAAATATGCTGTTTCGGGAGTTATAGCAACCACCAAGGCAGTTAGGACATTGGTGATTGCTAAAAACCCTGAAATTACTGGGTTTTTACTCAGCACGGGCTAAACGCCCCGCTATCGCTAACAGCACTCAGCACTCAGCACTCAGCACTTTGCTATATCAAAAGCGATCGCAAATCAGCAAGCCCTAATTAACCGTCCAGTGGACATCACCAACGTGTCCACTGGACGATTGAAATGTCACAAAAAAGGAATTCGATGAATGACGATGATTACTAGAGTGAAACTGAAAATGCTCTAAAGCAGTACTTTAGCTAAAATCGGTTCTACACTCTTAGAAATCTCTGGGACATACACCTGTGAAACGTAGTCGGCAATCATTCTGTCAGTGTTGAATAACGGCGCATTTGTCTTAATGGACGTTTTCATCATTTGTACCCAACGGTGGGGAATACCTTGGGCATCTTGGTCATAGTATAGAGGAACGATTTCTTCTTCTAACAGCTGATAAAGCGATCGCGAATCAATCCGATCTTGCAATTGTTGATCGCTAGTATTAGCATCTTCACCAATTGCCCAACCGTTAATTCCTTTGCCATCTGGCCCTGCTTGGTAGCCTTCGCACCACCAGCCATCCAAGACGCTGCAATTAAGACCGCCGTTGAAGCAGACTTTTTGTCCACTCGTACCAGACGCTTCTAGGGGACGACGGGGATTATTTAACCAAACATCCACACCTTGCACCAATTTTTGACCAGTGTAAATGTCGTAATCTTCAATAAAGGCGACTCGGTTGATAATCCCGGAATTGTGACACCACTCCATCAAGCGCTGAATAATCCGCTTACCTTCTTCATCGGCTGGGTGGGCTTTACCTGCAAAGATAATTTGTACTGGACGTTGAGCATTACCAAAAATCTTCAGTGCACGTTGGGCATCGCGCAAAATCAGATCCCCGCGTTTATAAGGGCTGAAGCGTCTGGCAAATCCAATGGTCAATACATTGGGATCGAGTAGTCTTTCAGTTGCTTGAATGAGTTCATAATTTTCGCCACGTAACTCCCGTGATTTTTTCACCTTATAACGGGTGAAGGCAATCAATCTTTCTTTGAGGATAAGATGCCGTGACCACAATTCCTCATCAGGAATCTTGTCAACTTTAGCCCACATCTTGGGATCGACGGCGTGATTTTTCCAGTCTTCTCCCAAATATTGGTTATATAAGTCACCTAACAGGGGTGCAGTCCAAGTGGGTGCATGAACGCCATTAGTAATGTAACCGATTGGTACTTTGTCTTCCGATCGCTGCGGATAGAGAACTGTCCACATTTTACGAGAAACTTGACCGTGTAATTCACTCACGCCATTGCAAGCACGAGACATCCGCAATGCCAAAACAGTCATACCAAAAGGTTCCCAAGGATCGCCCAGTCGTCTTGCACCCAATGCCAAAAATTGCTCACGAGAAAGTCGCAATTGCGGCCAATAGCTGGCAAAGAAGGAGTCTATTAAATCGGGAGAGAAGACATCATGACCGGCGGGAACGGGGGTGTGGGTAGTGAATACACAACTGTTCCGCACCTTGGCTTCGATATCATAAAACGATTTACCAGTCCGCTCAATTTCTAAGCGGGCAATTTCCAAGGTGCAGAATGCAGCGTGTCCTTCATTGAGGTGATAGACAGAAGGTTCAATTCCCAAGGCGTGTAGGGCGCGAACACCACCAATTCCCAAAACGACTTCTTGGGCGATGCGGGTTTCCAAGTTACCGCCGTATAGGTGTCCTGTTAGCCAGCGGTCAATGGGATCGTTATCATTGCGATCGCTATCTAATAAATATAATGTGACTCGCCCAACTTGCACTCGCCAAATTTGCACTTTCACAACCCGTTGGCGAACTTGTAACTCGATAGTCACCGATTCCCCTTGCTCATTTTTAATTAACTCTAGGGGCATGTGTCCAAAAGGGTTGTCAATATAATAATCTTCTTGCCAACCTTGGCGGTTCAAGCGTTGCCGAAAATAACCTTGGCGATACAACAAGCCAACACCAACCAACGGCACACCCAAATCTGATGATGATTTCAAGTGATCCCCGGCGAGAATTCCCAAGCCGCCAGAGTAGACGGGTAGAGATTCATGGATGCCAAATTCGGCGCAAAAGTAAGCAATGGGGCGCAATGCAGATACTTGCGGTGCAACTCGACTGACCCAAGTATCCTGCTGGTTGATGTATTGGTCAAACTCACGCGCGAGGGCGGATATCTGCTTTAGGTAAAATGGGTCTTCTGCTAATTGGGTCAGACGCTCGTAAGTTGCTGACTCTAAAATTGCTACTGGATTATGCCCACAGCGTTCCCATTCTTGGGGATCAATGCTTTGGAATAGGGAGATGCGATCGCCACTCCAACTCCACCAGTAGTTATAAGCCAAATCTGCCAAACGTTTGAGCGGTGAAGGTAACTTTTCACTCAAGTGTCGTGCTGCGGTGATTGCACTGCTATTAGCCATACTAAATCTATGTCCTCGCGCTTAACTTTTCTCTATTTATTGGGAACTGGGGACACTTCGACAAGCTCAGTGCATCGCTGGGGACTGGGGACTGGGGGAGAAGTTGCAGTAAGTTTTTCCCCTCTGCCCCTCTGCCCGTTGTGCCAATGCCCAATGCCCAATCCCCAATCCCTTTTATTTCCTCTTCAGGTTTATAACACCGGAGTCTTCATTTGCTGAACTCTCCCCTGAAGTTGGAACAGTTTCTCGACATCAAACCTTATCCAAGTAAATGGTTTTTATTGTTTTCGTCTTCTAAAAATTATCTCTACTTTTGGACAATTTTGATATTTTTTTCTATCAAATTCGTTGACATTATTTTAACTTTTTTGTTTTGTTGTTAATATTTATTTAAATGTTAAAAATCAGCAACTAAGATTATTTATATGTCTTGATGACGGTTTGTTGGGTTTCACGACCTTCAACCCAACCTACAAATATTCTTAACCGAACCATATTGGCCCAGCTTCTACAAACTGGAGTTGCTATCATATTCGTGTAGCGGTAGAGATAGCAAAATGACGCTCGCAGACGTTCGTGAACTGGTGCAATATGTCACCAATGCTTAGGTAAAACTATAGGCGTAGTGGCAACAATCGAGGCACACCCGCTCCCTTGACACAATTTTATATTAGATACTCATCTCTTTATCTGGTTAAAATAAAAATTATGAATACTGAGCTAGCTTTATGGAAAGTCGTTATTAGTCTGCCTGAATCTCTCAAGACGGAACTATTGCATTATGCAGAATATTTACGAGAAAAATATCCAAATAATAAACAATCTCAGGAAAAGATGGAAACCGATCACGGTTATGGTAGTTGGGCAGGTCAAATCATTATGTCAGATGATTTTGATGAATCATTAGAAGATTTGGCGGAATATATGTAATATGAAAGCTCTTTTGGATACTCATGCTTTTCTTTGGTATTTACTAGGCGATCCTCATCTAACCATGAAAGCCAAGAATATTATTGATCAAAAAGAAAACTTGTATTTTAGTATCGTTAGCCTTTGGGAAATTGCTATTAAAATTAATACAGGTAAGTTGGAAATTCATCGACCTATTGAAGATTTATCTAAAGAATTGCAATATATAAATATTCAAATATTACACATTATCGCTCAAGATATTGAGTTATATTCAACGCTGACTTTTCCATCAAATCATCGCGATCGCTTTGATAGAATGTTAATTGTTCAAGCCATCAATCACTCTCTTATTTTGATTAGCACAGATGTCAAGTTTGATGCTTATCCCATTCAAAGGTTATGGGATTGAAATCAATAAAAATAATGTTGGGTTTTGTTGCCTCAATCTAACCTATAAAATGAGCGATCGCACTTATCCCCTTGCCCTTTTCGTTGAAAGAGCTGCTAATTGATAGTAAAGTTAGCTTTTAAACAAAGGTAATGTAATTATTAAAACCAGAATCAAAGCCTCCTCCGTTGAAGCCTGATTCTAACACTACTAATTGTGCATCACCAAAATATAGATAACCACCAGAGTAACCATTGAAATAACTAAACGTAAATTCATTAATTAGAGGAACTCCAGCGTTATTTAACTCAATTCCAAAGTTTGCGGCAGAAATTTGAATCCGATCGCCTCTACCAGGTGAAAAATCTTGAATGACATCAATCCCATCATCTGGCGAATTGATGATATATAAGTCTTTACCGGCACCACCTCTAAGAGTATCGTTCCCAGGACCTCCAACTAAAATGTCATCAAAAGAATCACCTATGAGAACATCTGCGCCACTATTACCAAACAACCTATCTTTACCAATTCCACCAACAAGAGAATCATTACCTTCGCCACCAGTTAAAGTGTCATTACCAGATCCACCATTCAATGTGTCGTTATTAGGAGTTCCAACAATATTATTGTTTCCATCATTACCATTGATAACTGCCATATATTCACCTCAAGTCCACACACTTAATTGAAGTAATAGTAATCACGCCAGCACACAAAACATCAGTTTTTTCGATTCTCTCCTACCAATAAAGGTCACTCACAGAGCAGAGCTTACTAGGGAGATACCAGCGCTAAAATCGCCAGTGGAGGGGATGGAAAACACGAATCTGTTCTGTGTTAACTCCCAGCGCATCCATCAGAGACAAAGACAATTACACATCCAAGTACTCAACCGAGAACACTAGCCTTGCTGGTAAATGAAGCGCGTAATGATTGACACATTTTATAAATTAATGCCATCTCTGATAATTTTGCATTAAATTTTGTGTAGAGCGCCCAAATGCTTTATCCGAACCGCTGGGGTAGGGGTTCGCTTCGTTAAGAGTCTTAAGACTGGGAATGTATTCCGAGATGTCTGCTGCCTCTCGCCAAGAAAGAGGAGGCTCCGCCTCCCAGAATGGGTTTCGAGCCTCCAGGCTTTTAACCAGTCAGGGCAAGGACTGTATCTTAACTTAGTGCCATTGGTTACAGCGTCCAATCTGCCATCGCTAGTCTGGGTACTAGACTAAAATCTCGTTGGTTACGGGTAACGACTGTGGCATTAAGAGATAATGCGATGCCTGCGGCGGGCTTCGCCAACGCTGCAATTCGTATATCTTTTTGCAAGCGATTTTTTCGCAAGGGAGGATTCTCTTTAAGCAGATGTTTGAGACAGTCATCAGCCTCTGGTGTGAAATCTAGGATCTCAACTGTTTGGAGATATTTGACGGTTGTCCAAAGTTTTGAATACAATGCAGGCAGATTATGCACTGCTGATGGATCATTAATTTTACCAATCCAGCCATTGAAAAGTTCTTGAACCGTAATTACCGTAACAGCAATTTGATGTAAAGAAGCATTGGCGGTAACTTGGGGATGATTGCAAAGAATTAGTGAAACATGGTCCGTATCGAGAATATATCGAGACACACTAAGCTTCCTCTACAAGTAGTATGAGAAGTCAACTTCAGTGTCATCATCTGAGGTTCGCTCCGCTCGAATTCCATCCATGATTTCCTGAAAATCTGGATCGTCTTGAAAGACACCAGCAAATTGCATCCAGGTAGGTGGTGAAGCGGAAAGTGGCACATTCCAGGAAATAGCTTCGATGTTGCTGAGTCTTTCTACAAACGTGGCTTGCAGTTGAGCGATCGCTTCTTCCCGTGTTTGTGCAATGACAATAAAGTTGGGAAACTCAAAGATAGATGCAGCAAACTGACCATTTTTGAGGGTTTCTACTAGGAGTGTCACCTTCAGGTTGATGGCTGGCTGGGATTGCGGTACATTCAGATTAATAACCATGTTTGAAACACTTAAAGTGTCTTTTTCATTCTACCGTAGTCAATCCAGTCGGGTGTGTTAGCGCCGAGAGTACGGCACCACTCATAAAGCATATAGCGCTTCTCGTTTGGATGCAATACACTTTGACCTCTCTCCAAACCTCTCTCCTAAAAGGAGAGAGGCTTTGAGTCTTACTCCCCTTCCCTACAAGGGAAGGGGCTGGGGGAGAGGTCAAAATAGCACTCGTCGAACTCACGTTAACCCACTACGATCGCAACTGCTTTGTCAGCACTAAACACAAGTGGTCATAGCAGTCAAGTGTTCGTTAGAAAAAGACGATAGGATTCGCTGTCCATCAAAATTCTAAAACCTAGCCACATCAGCACGAAAGGGAAAATTTTGCCAGCATAACGGCTGAGTACCAAGGCGATACCGGGTTGATGAGTCAAAGTATAAGACATAAATAGCCAGCAGCAAACAATGAAATAGCAAACTGGTACGATCACGGCCAGATTTTGAATGCTGCTGCTGGCAAACAGGGGTATGTAGATCCCAAGATTGTTGCCGCCGTTAGAAATTGTTACCGCAGAGACGCGATAGGTTTGGGGATCGCGGATTACGTCCCAGAGGGATCGCTTTCTGGAATCAAATCCTTTAAATTTAGAGTTTCTTTTCAGATTAGCTGACTTATCTTCGTCTGAATCATCCTTATTCAAGTTAAACAAATTGTTCAAGCCAATGAGTATCGGCAGAATTCCCAGTAAACCAGTCCAAGTTGACGGAATTGCTAGACCGAGTAAGAAACCAAGGAAACTTACTGTCACTAATGCCGTGAACCCGATAATTTCGCCAACCACAACATGCTGAGGCCGAAAAGTCCGATTAACCTCACTGAAGAAAGCAGTTAGATAAATATTGTCGTCAAACGTTGTCGCCACAGCAGTAGCTAGCCCGATCTTAATTGTTGCAATTAACCAATCCATCACCATTCCTCACTCAACACCTATCTGATGACCGAAACTAGCGATCGCTCAACTTTGTAATCAGCCTCACAATATCGAGAAATATTAATCTGAGAACGCGAGTTTCGCGCATCGGGCGTGACTCGACTTCTTATTTCTTCAACTTAGTTATAATACAATAATTACGTAGCAAAACTACTCATAGTGGCGATGGTGGATTATGCTACGCTTCTCTTAAATGCCTCAACCTAATACATATAAAATATTTGCGTAAGTCCTAATAATATATAATAGGAATTACGCATTGACAATAAATACCAAATAGGTGTGATTTCAAAAACCATACTGTAGGAACAATTCATGAATTCCCCCCTACAGTGTAGGTGTATTTATCATCAAAAAATAATGAATAAAAGCCTGAAAAAACCTATTTTGGGAAACGCATACCACGATTAATTTGTACAGTGCGTAAGTAATATATAATAGAATAGCCCCAAAAAGTCTAACATTCTGGCTGTATTCTCGTATATAACGCCCCATTCATTGCCAGCATCAACAAAGGAGTCATTATGATTAGCCGTTTGATTGACTTTGTGCGTAGATGCACAGGTCAAAACATCTTACGGTCGCTCAGATCAGCCACTCGTAGATCGGCTACCTACAGGTTTGCAGTTCGATTTTGCTTCGGTCTTGTATCGATTTTGGTCTTGACTCTAATTTTTGACAGTCATGCCGTTGCCAATTCTGAATCTGGCAATCAGCTCTCCACTCTGATGAATCAGTTTAAACTACCCAAAAGCTCCATAATGCAGTTACTGGAAACCGTGGGACTGTTTATGGGGGGGATAATTTTCTGTGTAGTTTTGGATCGCTGGTTTTCTAACCGTTCCGATCGCTCTAGCAATACGCCCTTAGCAGAGCAAGCGCGGCGGCTCAAACAACTCAAAATAGGATATCCAGAAGGGATGACAAATCTGGAAGTTCTCCGTGCTCAAGGCTTGCTCGAAACGCGTCTGCGACCTTATGGGCTGAGTGTCACCTGGACAAGCTTTTTATCAGCCTCTTCTTTGATAGAAGCACTCAGCAATGGGACGATTGACTTCTGCGGTGGCGGTGGTACGGCCAGCATCTTCTCTCAAGCGGCGGATCATGTATTTGTGCGAGTGGCTAAGGAAAAATATACCGCTCCCAAAGGTCAAGCGATTCTAGTACCGGAAGATTCGCCGATTCAGATGCTAGCTGACCTAAAGGGTAAAAAGATCGCTTTTGACAAAGGCTCAAGCGCCCATTATGTGCTTGTGCGATCGCTGGCAAAAGTCGGACTCGATTTTAGTGATATTGAGCCAGTTTATCTGACACAACCGGAGGCGTTGCCGCGATTCCGTCGGGGTGAAATCGATGCTTGGGTGATTTGGGTTCCCTACACGGCTACTCTTGCCCGAAGCGCTTATCCAGGGCGATCGATTGCAGACCTAGAGAGTATATTTGGTGACAAAGCTTCCGTGGAAGTTCCGACCTATTACTACGCGATTCCAGAACTGGTACGCGACTATCCCGACCTGCTCAAGGTGATTTTAGAAGAGGTAAACGAAGCTGGAGCTTGGGCTAAGAAACAGGAATTAGAAGCGGTTCAACGAATGGCAGAACACCATGAAATCGATCCATCTATTGTCGGAACTTTACAGCAACGTAGTGCCGAACGCGCCATCATCCCGATTGACGACCAATCGCTCACTGCTCTACAGCATCAGGCAAATATATTTAGAGATTTAAATCTGATTCCTGAGCGGGTGAATGTGAAAGATGGAACTTATAGCTTGCAGACTAAGCAAAACTGGACTTATTAATCTGACACTGACAATTTAGTAGAGTTGTGTTTACAAATCGTTATGTTTTAAACGCAGAGGGACGCAAAGGAAAGCGCAGAGGTACGCAGAGTTTTTTTAAGCGAATTTTATAGTTGCTTGTTCGGTGAGAGAGTTTATCTGAGCCGAATGCTTGCTCTGTCAGCCGAAATCTAAAGTTCTTGACGTGTCGGACGGATGATGATTTCATTCACATCAACATCACCGGGTTGCTCAATGGCGTATGCGATCGCCCGAGCAATAGCATCTGCATCAATGGCGATCTCATAAAGTTGATTAATTCCTGCGGCTGTGTCTTTATCGGTAATCGTGTTAGCCAGCTCGGTGGCAACGGCTCCTGGTGAGATATTAGTCGAACGGATTTCACCATTTGACTCTAGCCGCAGCCCTTCAGAGATCGCTCGCACTGCGTATTTGGTAGCACAGTAAACGGCCGATCCCGCAAACACCTTATGTCCAGCCACTGACGATAGGTTAATGACGTGACCAGACTTTTGCTGACGCATAATCGGCAACACGGCAGCAATCCCATAGAGAACGCCCTTAATATTGATATCGATCATCCGATCCCACTCCTCTACTTTTACTTGGTCGAGGGGAGAAAGTGGCATCAACCCGGCATTATTGATTAGTACGTCAATCCGGCTGTATGTACTCAAAGTTTCCTTCGCTAAGGCTTCCACTTGGGCGCGATGTGCTACATCCGTTACTTGATAGGTTGCAGTCCCTCCTGATTTAGCGATCGCTGCAACCAAATCTTTGAGCCGATCTTCGCGTCGAGCAGCCAGCATCAGTTTGGCTCCACTAGCAGCAAGTCGCTTCGCAGTCGCTTCACCTAACCCACTGCTGGCTCCGGTGATAATTATCACTTTGTTCTGAATCTCAGACATATTTATTCCTGGGGATTATTGAGTATGGATCGTGAAACATCGGGTGCTGTTTCAGATGAACTCAGCATTATTCAACCATATCAACTAGTTTGTATACTCGATCAACGTTTTTGTCCGGGCAACGTTACTACTAATCTGAACCGCTATCATGACGCCGTTTGAGTTCTGTCCCGTTAAAACTTCAATTGGTGAGTTGAGACCATCTCATAAACTTAATCTTGATCTACATACCAAGAGGTATTGCTTCACCGTTCTTTGCCGCTTTTGCGAGTAAGTCGCGGACTTCTTTATCGGTAGTTTGAGGAAAGCTTTCGTACCAAAGACCAACGCTCTGGAAAGGGCTGGGTCTGGAGATGCAAACGATTTCGTCTACTTGAGTTTCTAACTCTTGGCAAGTTTCAGGTGCAGCCACAGGCACAGCAATCACAATCTGAGCAGGTTGCTGTTTTCGTACAGTTACAACAGCAGCCCACATCGTTGCACCCGTGGCTAAACCATCATCGATCAAGATGACTGTACGTCCTTGTAAATTTTTTAAAGGGCGATTTCCCCGATAAAGCCGTTCCCGCCGCTCTAATTCCCGTTCTTCTTGCGCCGCTACTCTGGCAATTACTTCATCGGATATCTTCACCAGGCTGATAATATATTTATTGACTATCCGCACACCACCAGAAGCGATCGCTCCCATCGCTAGTTCTTCTTGATCGGGCACACCCAATTTACGTACCACTAAAACATCTAAGGGAGTATTTAACGTTTTGGCAACTTCAAAAGCAACAGGTACACCACCCCTTGGTAGCCCTAATACCAGAACATCTGGCTTGTTAGCATAAGCGGTTAACTCCTTAGCCAAAACTTGACCCGCAAACCTCCGATCTTTAAATAGCATGGTGTGATATTCCTAATTGGTTTCCAAAAAATTAATTAAATAAATAAATATTTACATACGTTTGTTATTGGCTATCAACCTCAAACAATGGAGTAATTGAGCAAATTCCAAACTTGTTGTTATAGTTCAGATGTTCTAATCAGATGTTCTAAATCGATCTTAGAAAGCTAAATATTCCCTGTCCTCCACTAACGGAGCGACATATTCTATCTACAGTTCTATCAAACGGATGAGTTAGCTTTAATGCAACAAGATTTCTGCATCTTGCGCTGAGACTATTTTACTACTCCACACTCAATATCCGCCCCCAAATGGCTTGTTGAGAAGACACAGTGAAGCGGTGAACTCTCGCTGTAGGGGGTTTACTGCTGTAGGTAACTGGTGTTAGCGTGAAGCAAAGTTATAGTGCGACCACAAAAGAAGGGTGACATGGAAAACCTAATGTTTAAGTAGGGGTGCATTTGAAAACTGCTATAAGTTTTGCCACTTGCTAACATTTACTGTTAGACTTTTACTGAGTATTTTTTTGACTGTAGACTCAGAAAAAATTACTTAATTGCTAGCAGATGCAAAAATCTATGAAAATCCAGTGATCATTCAATTGTTAATTCTTCGCCTGTCCCCTGTTACTGACGTTGTGTTGATATTATCTTTACATTATGCCTGAATTGTGAATATGAGATAATGCAGCATCTGCTTGTTCGTTATATAATGCTTAATATTACAGATAAAAGTCATAAAAGTTACCCAATTAACACTTTTGAAGAAAAATTAATAGGGTAGAATCACTGAGATATGTTTGAAAATCAAAAGAAGGACGTTTTTAATGATCGGCTTAACTAATTCAGAAAACGGCACAGTTAGCAGCACAGCAGCCACTAAGAGACTGGCAAGGGCGATGATGGTTTCTGGTGGAGAGTTTTCGCTGTTATTGGCGTGTTGTAACTGTATTCAAAGGCAGCAACAAGTGCTGAATTTGTTAACAGAATTTTCATCAGCAGATATCCACGAAATTTTGCTCTCACCTACGGTTGACAAGTTATACACAGCTATTACAAGTGAAATTGGTACTACTCAACCCGAAGCTTTGATGGTAAGAGGCTTAGAATCTGTAGTAGCAATTAACCAACTGATTATTAGTACCAATATCATGCGAGATGAGTTTCGGAAACAGTTTCAGTTCCCGTTGGTTTTGTGGGTTAATGATGAAATTTTGCGTAAGCTAGTCTGGCTAGCACCCGATTTCAAAGACTGGGCGGCTAGTACTATTAGATTTGATGTACCAAATAATCAGTTTGAATCTGAACAACAACCTATCAGCGCCTAATATTGCCTGAAATTACTGTCAAAATCTTATATACGCTAGGTTGAGCCGAGTAAAATCGAAGCTGAGGTTCTGTCACATTCTTTTCTAAAATTACTTTTATTGAACCCTCCCTTACCAAAGTGAGATAAAAACCTTGGAAGCTATTTTCTAAATTAGAAGATGGTATGGGTGTCGGGTGTGTTATCGCCTTAGTACACATCACCCTAAAAAAGTGTGGAAATGAAGTTGCGATCGCCAGATTTGTTTGTGTTTGAATCGTATAATTAAAGTCTTGAATTCGTTGTTATTGAACCTGGGTTTTTCTCAAGGGAGATATCCTATAGGAGTGAAAAAGAATATAGAGACATAGCAGTGCTACATCTCTCCAAGGATTGTGGATAACGCACATTTAATTTCATCAGATGTCTAATCAATCCTGCAACTAGGTAACTTAGTCCCGCACCTCTGACAAAACCCAGCATTTACATCATGGAAAGCTAAACCACAACCTGAACAAACTATTTCTACCTGATTAGCAGTTTTCACCACTTGCTTAATTAAATCTCCCACTTGCCAAGGAATCAATGCAATTCCGGTAAAAATCATCAATACTGTTAGCAAGCGTCCTAATTCCGAAATTGGAATAACATCGCCAAATCCTACAGTTGTCATTGTGACAACAGAGAAGTAAAATGCATCCAAAAATGTACCGTAATTTTCAGGATTAACCGGATGCTCGACTTGATAAATTAAGCCAGAGTAAATAAAAACAATTGCAAATAACGTAAATAATATTCGCGCAAAAATCATCCCATCTTCACTGCTGATACTAGCGAATAAAAACTTTCTATCTATAAATCTAATTAATCGTAAAATCCGAAACCATCGTAATAGGCGGATAAAGCTAATATCCACCATACCTAGAAAAAATGGCAGAATCGCCATTAAGTCAATAATCGAATAAAAGCTAAAAATATACTTAATTTTGTTTTCCGCACTCCACAGGCGGAGTAAATATTCCACAGCGAAGATGATGACGATCGCAGTATCAGCTACATTTAACTGAAACCGCATATAATCAGGAATATTATATGTTTCTGTTACAAAAATTCCTGATGATATTAGCACCAAAGAGGCGAGTGTTAAATTAATCGCTTTACCTATTGGTGTTTCTAGGTCTTCTAAGTAAAATTCTGTTTCTTGTTTGCTCAGTAACATATTCGACCATTAATACATCTTAATTCCCAGTTATAACATTAGAAATACGATATAATTAGCCATTATCTTTATGTTAACCTCAGCTTATATGAACCCAGAATATTTTATGCGTTTAGCATTGGCAGAAGCAAAAAAAGGTGATGCACCCTACGGTGCAGTGATTGTTAAAAATAACGAAGTCATTGCCGTAGCTCATAATACTGTGAGGAGAGACAACGATCCATCAGCCCATGCAGAAATCAATGCTATTCGTAGTTTAACAGCTAAACTGAAAAACCCCTCTTTAGAAAGTTATAACATATATACAACTGGCGAACCTTGTCCGATGTGTGCAACTGCTTGTGTTTGGAGTGGTTTATCAGAAATTGTATATGGTGCTTCAATTCAAGATTTAATTACTGTAAATCAATCACAAATTAATATATCTTGCGAAGAGGTAATTGATAAGTCATTTAGGAAAATCAAAGTCACAAGAGACGTTTTAAAAAATGAATGTTTGGAATTATTTAAATAATTTAGGAAGAAAATTATTTTTAGGAATAGTCCTTTCAAAATAACTCGAAAAATCTCATTCTTTATCTTTGGTCTACGGACACTTTGCTCAAATTGGAAAACCTTCTCAAGCAAGTGTCATAATCTGTGCTTCTGCGGTTGAAAAGTAATTTATCTAACCAATATTAATTTACTTATGTTAATGCCTAAGTCCTAAAATATTTGTATATATTCCATAGTTTTCTGGGTCATAGCAGCAAAAAATTATTCTTTGTGGACAACCATTCTTTTGTAGCTGTTCATCGCATATTTTCACTGCAACCTCAGCTGCTAAAGTTTTAGGATATTTATAAATGCCAGTACTGATGCAAGGAAATGCCAAACTATTAAACTCTTTATCTGCGGCAATTTGCATACATTGATAATAACATTGAGCTAGAAGTTCGGGTTCTCCGTGATTACCTCCTCGCCATACTGGGCCTACGGTATGAATGATGAAGCTTGCAGGTAAGCGATATCCTTTGGTTAGTTTAGCATCACCAATCTTACATCCTCCAAGTGACCTACACTCATCAACTAGGCCCGAGCCAGATGCCTTGTGTATAGCTCCATCTACGCCACTACCCCCAAGCAAACTAGTATTTGCAGCATTGACGATGGCATCAACTTCTAACTTTGTGATATCACCCAAAATCACTTCCATAAAACAATTAAGCCCAATCGAGACTAATCTATACACTACAAGTGTATTATGTAGATGTCCACTATACAGTTTTAGCTTCAAGCTTAACGATTAGTCTGCTTAAAGTGATGAGCGATTGTCTGCTTTTTTCTGATTTATTCAATCATTGTTTGTCCACTTTATCAATGCGTAAGTTATGATTTTTTTATTTGTATAAGTAGCTTGGCAAAGAATTACGAATTATTTAACTTGATTCATTCAAATAGGATAAATATGTATTTGCCCAAATCGCAGCTTGAGTGCGATCGCGCAAATTTAATCTGTTTAAAATATTCGTAACATGATTTTTTACTGTCCCTTCAGAAATGTAGAGTTCCTGAGCAATTTCTCGGTTACTAGCGCCTGTAGCAATTAATCGCAAAACCTCTTTTTCTCTAGGAGTAAGTTCAGTTAAACTAGATGGTACAGGCGGTGAATGAGTTGGTGCAACATGAGAGAATTGAGTCAACAGCTTTTTAACTATACCTGGGCCTAATTGCGTATATCCTTTATGAACAGCGCGAATAGCAACAGCTAATTCTTCTGATGGTGTATCTTTCAATAAATAACCCATTGCCCCATTTTTTAAAGCTGCTGACACATATTCATCATCATCAAAAGTCGTTAGTACTAAAATCTTAGTTTTGGCAAAACGTTTTTGAATCTCCTGCGTGGCTGCAACTCCATCCATAATTGGCATTCTGATATCTAGCAATATTACATCTGGCTGAAATTGTGCAACAAAATTAATCGCCTGTTGACCGTTTTCTGCTTCTCCAACTATTTCTAAATCTGGTTCTAGTTCCAATAACGCTCTTAATCCTTGACGAATTAAACTTTGGTCATCTACCAGCAATACTTTAATCATTATGTCAACCTTGTTAAGGGAATATTAACTGTAATTTTGCAACCAGAGCCAAGAGCACTATTAATATTAAACTTACCCCCAAGTGCTAAAGTGCGATCGCGCATACTATGAAGTCCAAAACCAGTAGTATTTTGCCCTACATCAAAACCTTTACCATTATCCTGAATTATCAATTGCAAATTGCCTTTAGTTGTAGTGAGTTCTAATTTAACCTCTGTTGCATACGCATATTTAGATATATTAGTTAAAGATTCTTGAGTAATCCGGTAAATGGCAGTATTTATGTCAGGTGGTAGAGAATATTCCAGGTTGATTTGATAAATTGGTAATATTCCATTAAAGCGATGAAAATTTTCTGAAAGACTAGCGATCGCATCTTCTAAAGATTGTTCTTGTAAGGGATTAGAACGCATAGTAGAAACAGATTGACGAACATCTTTTAGCGCCTTTGAACCTAATTCTTTTGCAGTTGCGAGAAATGTTTCAGCTTTAGCTGGGTTAGATTGCCATAGTTTTAAAGCAGTTTCTAATTGCAGATTTAAAGCAGTTAGAGAGTGTCCTAATGAATCATGAATTTCACGAGCAATGCGGTTACGTTCTTCTAAGGTAGCTTGATTTTCAATTTGCATAGCATATTGACGGAGTTTTTCGTTAGCAAGAGCTAGCTTTTCTCGACTTTGCCGTTCAGACAAAACTGCATTCATCATCAACAACACAAAAACCAAACTTAAACCAAATACTAGCGACGAATTCAAAATCAAAAATCGATATCGCTCTTGTGCCTGTGGCGATGCTTGAAAATTGAATAACTGATATTTTAGTTGTGTAGTAACTAAAAATAAAGCAAATGACAAACTTGTAACAAATAAACGCCCATTTAACTGAAAAATCAGACAACTACGAGTCACTAAAATTATATAGAGAAAAGGGAAAAGCCGAGCAAATCTTTCCCCAAAAAGTCCAATTATTAGAATTAATAAAATTTCAATTGCTGTATATATTACCTTAGTTGTCTGGTTATTTCTAGGTAATATTAAGCCCATTACCGCAAAAATAATCAGACTATAAATTGATACTTCTGGCAATATGCTACAAACTGACAAGTCTGGAAATGCACCACAAATTGATAGTTCTGGAG
Source organism: Nostoc sp. ChiQUE01b (assembly GCF_034531255.1). Classification (NCBI taxonomy): domain Bacteria; kingdom Bacillati; phylum Cyanobacteriota; class Cyanophyceae; order Nostocales; family Nostocaceae; genus Nostoc; species Nostoc sp. ChiQUE01b. Next base: position 29,771 of record NZ_JAVRBM010000056.1, read on the forward strand.
GCTTGGGACGAAAACGCCGTAACGGAGGTGGTATAACCGCTGTCAATGCGGTAATCGCCAGTAATGTCCACTCCAGATAAAGCAGAGACGGAAAAGGATGTTTGTTAATTTCAATTGGACGACTCATTAGTCATGTTGCTCCAGTTAGAAGTGATGAGTTAGGAGTTAAGAGTAGAGACGCGATTAATCGCGTCTGTACAAGAATTAGAAGTTAATAATTCCGAAGATTTGAGCAGATGCTTTCACCGCTTAAATTTTTCGCTGAGTGAGAAATCAAAAGCAAATTAAAAGAACAAACCCGTTAGGTAATCAGCTAAATAATGACTTATAAAATCATCATAATCAAAACTTTCATAATTTATAACTCCTAACTTCTAACTCCTAACTATTTATTCTCAATCATGTTTGTCAAAATTCAATCATGACTAAAGTCATGGGTATAACCATGACTTTCTCCTCATGTAACTGCTGAAGATAAGTTCTTATGATGGTGCTATTCAACCAGGAAAAACCCACCAGACAAGTAATGAAACTCAAAGCATTATCGCTAGTTGCTTCCGCCATCGCTCTCACTTTAACTGCAACCTCCTTTGCTGTTCACGCTCAAACAGCCTCTCCTTCACCCGTGTTACTTGCACAAACTCCACAAAAAGAAAGAGGCCCTTGGAAAGATTTGGGTCTAACAGATGCCCAAAAAGACCAAATTCAGACGATTCGCCGCGATAGCCGCAGCAAATTTGAAGCAGTTTTGACCCCAGAACAAAAAGCAAAATTAGAGGCAGCGAAACAAGCACGTCGGGCTGAGTGGCAAGCGCGTAAGGCTGAGGGGCAAACAGGTCAAGGTCAACGGCAACCCGGTCAACGTCGAGGAAAGGGTGGTTTTGCTGACTTAAATCTAACTGAAGCACAAAAAACCCAAATGCGACAAATCCGCGAGTCTGAGAAACAACAGATTCAAGCAGTCTTAACCCCGGAACAACGTCAAAAATTAGAGCAATTCCGTCAAAATGCTCCTTCACGCCGTCAACAAGGCAACCCTCAATAATCATCTTTCAAACAATAATAATACTGATGTCCAGGTATTGTTTTCCATAGTTAAAAATTAATAGACTTCTTGCAGAAGATGCGGAAAGGGGAAAAACTTCATCCCCTTTCCCTTTCCCTATTTATTGCCCTGCCCCTTATGAGTTATGAGCGCTGAGTAGAGAATCTCATTTCTTTACTCAGCACGGGCTAAACCCTAGCTATCCGCTAACGAAAGTATTTTGCCTAATGCCCAATTTAGTAGACTTTCAAGCTAGTTTTGAGTTATGAGTTAATCAAAACTCCTAGCTTGATTAAGATGTCAAAAGAATTCGCAATTGGTAGTAAAGTCCGTGTTGTGGCGCTACCAGCTTATGTCAAAACTGGTGAACCTATGCCTATGCTACGCCCCCCTAATGTAATTCATATTGGCGAAGAAGGTATAGTCATTGACCGCAGACCCGGTGGCTATTGGGGTATTCGCTTTGCTAGGGGAGTCTTTCTCCTAGATAGTCAATATATCGAAAGCACAGATACCCCTCCCGAATCTCACTTAGAATAAGATTTTTTGCAACCAAGAATTGTAAACTTGTGTAAAGTTGTGATTCTGGTTTACACCATGATTTCCCGCCGCACTTTTTTAAGCATATTATTTGCCAGCTGTATTTCTGTCATCAGCTGGCTGAATTTTACCCCTGTTGCTAATGCTCTTGGTGGTAAACTTCCGGCAATTAATCAACCCGCACCAGAGTTTACTTTGCCAACCAATACAGGTGATGGCAAAATTTCCCTCTCTGACTTGCGCGGTAAATGGCTAGTGCTGTACTTTTATCCTAAAGACTTCACCTCTGGTTGCACTATAGAGGCTCGTCGTTTTCAGCAAGACTTACCCCAATACCTCGAAAAAAACGCTCAGATTATTGGCGTTAGTGCTGATGACATTGATTCCCATGCCAAATTTTGTGATTCAGAGGGACTAAAATTCCCTCTGTTGGCAGACACTAATGGTTTAGTGAGTAAAGCTTACGGTTCATGGCTCGGCTTTTTATCTATGCGCCATAGTTTCATCATCGATCCTCAAGGCGTCTTGCGCGAGACTTTTGTCAAAGTCAACCCAACTATTCACAGTTCAGAAGTGCTGGCACGACTAGAACAATTACAGTCCACAGCTTCTTAAATAATTAGCCTAAGTTAGGGATTTGTCTCCTTGGCTTAGGCTAACAATAATCAAGGGTTAATTCAAAATTAGCTACTGGAAGAACTTGCATACATCTAAGTTCTCCCCCTTAAACGCTATTCATTACTTGGATCTTTCTTAAAATTTGTGAGAGCGATGGCTAAAGAAATAGAGTGATTATTTTTTATCTCCTTCGCGCACAATAAACCCATATTTTCTGAGTACAGTTTTGGCTTCACTGCCAGATAGAAACTGGACAAATTCTTTGGCAGCAGAAGTATTTTTACTGCTTTTAATTATTGCTACCGGATAGACAATCGGTGAGTGAAATTTATCATCAGCAGCAACTACGACTTTTACCTTGTTGGAAATTTTGGCATCAGTGGCATAAACTAAACCTGCTTCGGCATTACCACTTTCTACTGCTGCTAAAACTTGACGCACATTGTTAGCAAAGACAAATTTCGACTTGAGGCGATCGTAAAGTTTCAATTTTTTTAAGACTTGCTCGCCATATTGACCGGCGGGTACGCTTCTGGGTTCACCGATCGCAATTTTTTTAATCTTACTATCGGTTAAATTGTAGAAGCTATTGATGCCAACAACATCCTGAGCCACAATCAAGACTAGACGGTTATTTGCCAGGTTAGTACGGCTACCTGGTAGCAGTAGTCCTTTTTGTTCCAAGGCATCCACTTGCTTTTTGCCAGCAGAAATAAAGATATCGGCTGGCGCACCTTGCTCAATCTGTTGCTGCAAGGCACCAGAAGCCCCAAAGTTATAACTAATATTGATATTTGGTTTACTTTGTTGGTACAAAGGCTTAATTTCTTCCAGCGCCTCTTTTAAGCTGGCAGCTGCGGACACAAGTATGCTGGTGTTCGACTGTGCTATTACAGGAGAAGGAGTAACCAACGGTAAACCAATTGCTAGCAGCAAGCCAGCGATCGCTATACCCAGGAAGCCAAAAATTTGTCTTCTTTTCATAGAAAAGGCGTTTAAAGGGTTTCTTCCATAAAATTGATGCTAGGTAGAATAGTACCAAAAATACCAACATTTGACCAACTAAAGCGGTAAAAAATATGCCTAGAAAAGAACAAGGGTGGGTCACATTCCAAACCTCAGAAGAGGAGCGAAAGATTTTGGAAGAGTTTTGTGGCCAGTCTCAGCGAACTAAGACTGAGATTCTCCGAGAACTGGTACGTGGTCTGAATCAACACTCTTCACCATCAAACTTACTACCAACCATAAATACAGATGAGGAAGATATCTACACTCAAATGCCTGAGATAGAAATTAGTCTTCAAAAGAAACCACTCAAAGTTAGCTCTCGCAATATTCTCAAGGGTGTTGTTAAGCGAGTTGTTACTGGAGCGGTTAATAGTGAAGTAACGCTAGAGATTGTTCACAAAGTTGAGTTAACTTCAATTATTACCAGAGTATCGGTAGAAGAGTTGGATTTGTCTGAAGGGAAAGAAGCTTATGCTGTTATTAAGTCCAACGATATAGTTATCGCCAGGGAATAGGCTGTGGTGATGTCTCTGAACCATTGCTTGGGGTAGGTGTAGACATCACTATTCACTCAAAAGAAACAATCGAAATGTTCTCATGAATCATTCAAAGTTGCTGTAAAAATTACTTAATACTACACAAATAAATTTATATTTTGCTAAATACTTCAGTAGGTAAACTGGGCTACGAACAGCGCAGCCCTTGTTTACCACTCTGTAGCTTATGAAAGTGCTGGTACTGCTTCCAACTTCTCAGCTTTGTTCTTCAATACGGTTGGTAGTTCGCTGTTGAACGCCTCACCTTCAACCACTTGCGATCGGAAACCATCGGGCCCAACTGGAACATCGCCCGTGATGGTGGTGCGATAGAGGACACGCTCGACTTCCAGATGATCTAAGTCTTGAGGGGCCAAATGGGAGGTGGCGCGGTTGTCCCAGAACGCAATGTCACCGTTATTCCAGCGGAAGCGGGTAGTGTAGGCGGGTTTGGCGATCTGGTTGAAGAATAACTCAAGCAGCAGATCGCTCTCTTGTCGTGATACGTCGATAATGTGCGAGGTAAAGCCAGGGTTGACGTACAATGCGCGTTCACCAGTCTCAGGATGAACCCTTACTACTGGATGGATTGAAACCAGGGGATTGGCTGCGATGCGCTGGGCAATCTTGCTGTTGCTGGGGAAATTCAAACGCGCATTGAAGCGATGTTCGGCTTTTAATGTGTCTGCCAAGGCCCGCAGGGGTGCTGATAGACCCTCATAGGCTGCAACTAGATTTGTCCATTGTGTGTCACCCCCGAAGCTAGGGACATTAACCGCACGCAAAATTGACGCCGCAGGTGGGTTAACAACTGCTGTGACATCGGTGTGCCAACGGCTCTCGTAGCTGGAACGGCGCAGACCATTGCGCCGCTCGTAACGGCTGCGGTCAATGGGCAGGATTTCTGAGAAACCTTGAATCGGCTCATCTTCGTGCGGATGTGCGTAAGTCACTTCGCCGAAACGAGCCGTGAATGCAATCTGTGCCGCATGATCGATGTTTTGACCGCGAAAGAACACGACTTTCCACTTCAATAGTGCTTGACGAATTTCTTTGACTGCATCATCGTGCAAAGGACGTGACAGGTCTACGCCGCTGATTTCGGCACCGATGAAACCTGCTACCTGTTTGACTTCAATGTGTTTGTTGCTCATGTCAATTCTCCATAATTCGATCGATAGGGCGGTGTTCGCAAGCGATCGCAATTTAAATATCATACTATAAAACGATCGGTTTACCGTAGTATTATTTGCAGTATTTTAGACTGCTGGAACAACGGTCGATTTAGTCTAAGCAAAGGTAAGTAAAAATTCGCAACACAGATTAAGAAGCTAGCTACGTATTTAAATGGGTATAGAGCAAGCATTAAATTTTTGCTGCAAGTGCCCTTTTTGGAACTTACTTACAACGATTCCACAATAGCCTCACAGATGTATTTATAATACTTTTATATAAACTTTATAAAATCTTTTTATTCATCACACAAATATTTTATTGATTGATTAATTTATACTATAGGATGATAAAGAATCAATTATATTTACTATAAGTATAGTTTTACCCAAAGCTGCAAAATAAATACTAGTTAAAAAAATAAATCCAAAGTATTATTTTTTTATTTGTAAATTGTATAAACAAATCATAATTTTAGTCTACTCTTCTATTTCAAAATACTAATTTTATTTTTTCATTAGTACCAGGCTAATAACAAATTATGAGTTGCCTTTTTACTAACGTTGATTAAGGCTTTGAGGAAATTAAAAATTACATGAAAAAGCAACTATCACAGAAATGGACTATTTCTAAATATTGGTTACGGTTTTTAATTATTATCCTATTAGGAATAGGCGTATTTTTTCGCTTCGTCAATATTGACAAAAAAATTTATTGGGGTGATGAAGTTTTTTCATCATTACGCATATCTGGCTATACACAGTCAGAAATGAAAACGCAATTAGGTAATGGTCGTTTGATTGGAATAGAAGATTTACATAAATACCAGTATCCTAATTCTGAAAAAAATATCATTGATACAATTAAAGGGCTTATTTTAGAAGATTCGCAGATTTTGCCATTATACATCTTGATTATCCGGTTTTGGGTAGAGTGCTTTGGCAATTCTATAGCAGTGATCAGAAGTTTTTCGGCATTTACTAGTCTGGTTACCTTTCCTTGTCTTTATTGGCTATGTCAAGAATTATTTGAGTCTTCATTAGTAGGGTGGATAGCCATCGGGTTAGTAGCTATTTCACCTATTCATATTGTGTATGCACAAGAAGCGCGATCGTATAGTTTAGGAATAGTAGCCATATTAATATCGAGCCTAGCACTGCTGCGAGCCATGCGTCTTCAAACAAATGTTAGTTGGTGCATTTATATAGCAACATTATCAATAGGGTTTTATACTCATCTATTTTTTACCTTGGTTGCTTTTGCACAGGGAATTTATGTAGTTGTAATCGAAGGTTTCCGATTGACTAAAATATCGATTTCCTACGTGCTATCATTGCTTGCGGGGTTTATAACTTTTCTACCTTGGATTTGGATTATTATTACCAATCCTCAGCCAGAAGCAGTCACTTGGGCGAATACTAAACAAACATTATTGATGTCAGCTACAAGGTGGGCTGGTATCTTTAGTCGTGCGTTTCTTGATTTAGGTATTAGTCCTAACGAACCGGGAAAACTTAAGTTTGTCTTAATTCCTTTTATTTTAATTATTTTAGCTTTAATCAGCTACTCAATTTATTTTGTATGTCGAAAAACCTCTAAAAAAGTTTGGTTATTTATCTTAACTTTGATTGGATCTTTAGGGCTTCCTTTACTGATAACAGATTTCGTCTTTCAAAAGCGATTTGCTACTAGTCGATATACACTTCCTTCTGTTTTAGGTATACAGTTAGCTGTTGCTTACCTATTTACCACTAAGATCACGTCTATTTCTACTAAAGATTGGCAAAAAAAGTTTTGGTCACTTGTAGCGTTTATGGTAATTATGGGCGGAGTTGTATCTTGTGTTGTTCACTCTCAAGCACAGATTTGGTGGAACCAATTCCCTGAAAAATACCAAGAATATCCTAAAATTGCTAATATTATTAATCAAGGGAATAAACCGCTTTTAATTAGTGATGAAGATAACCTTTTTCCACCACTACAAATACTTAGTAAATTAATTGATCCAAAAGTGCAATTTCAAATTGTCGGAAAAAATCAGTTGCCAGAGATTACTAATGGCTTTACTGACATATTTTTGTTCTTGTTCGAGCCGTCTGACTTTTTAAAAGCTGGAGTTGAAAAAATTTATAACTCAAAGTTACAGCAGGTAGACGACTTTCTCTGGAAAATAACCAAACCTAATTAAACTAAGTACACTGGCATATCTAGGGGTTGGGAGACTGGAAGGTGGAAAATAAAAGCAGATAGTTGGCATTTGAATATTGCTTGTAGGTTAAAAATCAATATGTTTGGGTTAAGGGAGATAATTGGTCTTTCAAGACGCGATAAATTATAAAGACGCGATAAATCGCGTCTCTACATTAGGGTTTTGGACTTATCTGAACTGTATTAGGTTAAAAATTAATATCAATTAGCCTCATAAGTGGCACAGTTAGAGCAAAAATATACTTTAATTAAACAAATAATTTAAGTATATACTTGTACTGTTGCCGCTTATGTCATCGCCCCTGGAGCGCCCGCTAAAAATTGAAATCAGACTGCCATCTTCACATCCTCAATTATTAGAAGGACTGGATATATGGCTGCGTTTAGGTCTAATATCTGATGCCCAAGTCAGGCAGTTATGTCAAGAGTTTTTGGTGTGTGCGGTGGTGTTGCAACCCCAGGCTGAAGCTAAAACAAAGGTAGTATTTGCAACTTCCAACCCCGTGCAGCAGTTGCCCATAGCAGCTTTACAATCTAGTAGCGGTAAACAACCACAACAAAAACCAGCTAAACCCAACTTTATCAGCACAATGTTGCAGTCCTTGGGGGCAGAACTGAGTGTGCGTTGGCTACTTTTTCTAGGGGTTTTCCTGGTAGTGGTATCCTCTGGGGTACTGGCTGCTAGTCAATGGGCGAGGTTCCCTGCTTCTGGGCAATACGGGGTTTTATTTGCTTATACTTTGAGTTTTTGGGGATTAAGCTTTTGGGCGACTAGGCAAGATAACCTCAGATTGACGGCTCAGACATTGCTGATTGCCACTCTTTTGTTAGTACCAGTGAATTTTTGGGCAATTGATAGCTTTCGGTTATGGCAAAATCCTGTGGATTGGATTGTAGTTGCGATCGCCTGTCCTACCCTCACTGCTATAACTGTTTTACTCTCCAAAAATCGGACTATTTTTACCAATTTACATACTAGCAAATTACCTCTGGTAAATATTCTGGGGCTGAGTTATCTGCATTGGGGTTGGCAGTTAAGAGGATTTCCCTTAATTGCTGTTTATCTGGCAACGATCGCTACAACTATCATTACCGTTTATCACAATCTTTTCCAACAGCCTCATACTGGCAGCGACGATCGCCGTAGATTAAGTATTAGCTTACCTGCTGCTGTAATTATTTATTCTTTAATAGTATTGTTGGTGCGGGCAATTTTTATTACCAAGGTAGATGTCACACTGTTGGGGTTAGCTATTGGGATTTGCGGCTGGTTGATGACTTGGTTAGCACAGCAGGGGAGGAGGAGGGCAGGGGGGCAGGGGAGCAGAGGGGCAGGGGGAGATGAGGGAGCAGGGGGAGCAGGGGAAGTAACATTAATATCCTCCTCATCTCCCTTGTCCCCCTCATCCCTCTTACTCTGGGAAAGACTTGGTGCCCTTTTACTCTTCGTGGGTTGGGTGGTATCGGTAGTAAATTATCCTTGGCAAGCAATAGCTGTCAGTGGTTTGGGTTTGTGGTTTGTGGGGAGTCGCTTGCGGCGTTACAGTTTAAAGCGAGACTTTGCAGCGGTTTTCGTCATCGGCTTAGAGACGATTTTGCTAGGTTGGCGATTAGTACCTGATAACTTACAGAAATTCGCGATCGCAACTAGTACCCAACTCACCAATTCTCAAAATGAACCTTGGGCGCTACTGGGTATAGCTTTATTTCCCTACGTAATTTTAATGGTGGCGCTTACAGATAGTTTGTATCGTAGCCAAAAGCGAGAATTAGCTAAATTTGGCGAACTGCTCGCTCTGTTATTTGGAGCTTTTTTAACAACGATCGCTATAGTAAATCCCACATTGCGATCGCTAAATTTGCTATTTTCTACCGCCACTCTCGCATTCGTTACTCAACGCCGCTCCCCCTCATCCCTTCCCCTGGTATACCTAACTCACATCATGGGGGTGCTGACATTTTGCTTTACGATTAATTGGTTATTCCCCAGCCTGACTCAACAAGCTTGGGCAAGTATTTTATTGGCTCTCATGGTTGCAGAATGGCGGTTTAGCTTAGAGGAAGGACTATGGCAACGTAGTGCATGGGATATCGGTTTAGGACTAGCCGCAGCGAGTTTTTTCCTTTTGTGGATGAATGCAGAATCATCTTGGTATGGCATCGCTGATAACCGATCTGATTGGGGAGTTTTATGGCTAGTTACGCCTTTAGCTCTGACGGGTGTTGCCAATGCCACAATTAGAGAGCGGCGGCTTACTAGCCGTTACTTGAGTGTCTTGGCTGCGATAATTGCCCAACTAGTGACTTTACAGCTACCAGGAATCAGATTAATTGGTTTAGCTGTAGGTGCTGGATTGATGTTTGCAAATACGCGCTATTTGCGAAACCAAGTATCTGCGTTAATTACAGAAGGATTTGTTTTAAGTTTCATTGGGGTGCTGCTGTGGACGGGTGTGCCTGGTTTACCTCGCCTAGCGGTAGCAGGTTGGTTTGTCGCCGGAGCGATCGCAACTCTAAGTTTATGGTTAGCGCGGACTATTTTGAATCGACGCGGTAACGAATTAGCAGTCATCTATGCAGCCGCTAGCGATAAATGGGCGATCGCTTTGTGTGGTTTTGAATTGTTAAGTTTGACGCTGGACTCAGTGCTGATTTACCGAGGGTTTACTACTTCAGGATTTTTCTTCTTAATTGCCACTGCAATAACCTTGGCAGCCATTGTTTATCGTAGTTGGCGCGAACCGACAAATTGGGCATTTTATGGGATTGGTTGGTGTTTGGAATTGTTGATTGCTCAGGTGTTAGGGTTGGGGGAACACTCAATTGTGAGAATTGCGAGCGCAAACATCGCTTTGGGTTTAATTGCTCAACTTGTCGGCGAGTGGTGGCGGCGACGACATCAATTAGAAAGGTTTCCTAGCAGCCTGCACATTTTGCCATTAATTTATGGTGCATTTAGTGTATTGCTGCGTTTGAACAGCTTCACCGAATGGACAGGTTTGTATTCCTTGGGTGTAGCTTTAATTGTTATTGGCGTGGGGCGACGGCGCGAAAACTTCAAACCCTTGCTGTATTTAGGAATTATTGGCGTATCAATTTCTGCTTATGAACTTTTGTTTTATCAAATGTCACAAGCTTCAGGAGGAGCATTAGGTGATGGATTAATTGCCATGTCTGCCCTTGGTGCGAGTATCATGTATGCTTACCGCATTCTGTCGCCTGGGCTTGTCAGCTACTTACGCCTAACTCCCCAAGAATTGAAAAGAATTGCCCATATTCACTGGGTTTGGAGTAGCTGTTTATTAATGGCTGCTATTATTACACCCATTGGAGTTAACCGTTTGCTGGGATTGGGTACTGGAGTATTTTTGATTCGCTATGCCATCTTTCAGGGACGAAATTCGCGCACTTCCCCCAGTTTCTTCGGAGGAATTACAATCGCCGAGATGTGGGTTTACCTTGGTTTATTAGAGGTAGCCGGCATGAGGATTTATTGGCGGGAGACAGCAGTAGGGCGATTTTGGGCTGGGCCATTAGTTCCTTGGAATGGGGCGATCGCTTGTGTGGTAGCCTACTTTCTGTACATCCTACCTTGGGAAAGTTGGGGTTGGTCTAAAAGACCTTGGCAACAAGCTGCATACATCACACCTCTGATAATTTTATGGGAAACCAGACTGCAAACTTACCCCATTACCTTAGTACTCGCAGCTGGATTCTACATCTTTTTGGCAAAAGTGGGTGAAAACATCCGTTTCACCTATATTAGTGTGGCGTTGATTGATTGGGCACTTTATCGCTGGTTTGATTCTTTACGCTTGACTGATGCTTTGTGGTATGTAACACCAATTGGGTTATCACTGCTTTATATTGCTCAAGTAGATACCCAACTGAAGCTACCAGAGTACAAAACATCTCGTCATCTTCTAAGAGTGCTAGGTAGTGGTTTAATTTGTGGGTGGGCAATTTTATTTGATCAAAATACAGCTTGGATTCCGGGAATTTTTAGTCTGATTGCCATTTTTGCTGGATTAGCTTTGCGAGTGCGGGCTTTTCTCTACATTGGTACAGCCACTTTTTTAATTACTACAATCTATCAATCGGTAATTTTCAGCTTGCAGTACTCCTTTTTAAAATGGGTTGTTGGCTTGTTAGTTGGCATTTTACTGATTTATATCGCCGCCAACTTTGAAACTCGTCGTGCTCAAATAACTTCCTTAATTCGTAACGCTATTGATGAATTTCAATCATGGGAATAGGTAAGCTAAGGCTTAAACTAATTAGACAGGCGATCGCCTAAATTTAAGATACTTGTAAAATTAAGCAAAAGCGATGGCTCTGCCAAAGCTTTAGGCTAACGCATAGAAGTACAAAACAATGACACGAATTCCATTAACAGAAGCTCAACTTCGTTTACCTGAACTGATTGCAAGTCTGCAACCCGGTGAAGAAGTGCAGATTTTTTCCGGCAATCGCACCGTTGCCAGATTGATTGGCGAATTCCAACCACCCCGGAAGCCTCGCCAGCCCGGTAGTGCAATCGGAACACTAACCATCCTGTCCGAAGATGAAACCCACTTGCAAGACTTTCACGACTACATACCATGAAGTTTCTGCTCGATACTCAAGCATTTCTCTGGTTTGTACTCAACGATCTTGCCCTTAGTCAAGTCGCATGTGATTTGATTGTCGATCCCCTCAATGACATCTTGCTCAGTCCTGCTTCGTATTGGGAAATTGCCATCAAGGTTAGTATTGGTAAGTATCAAATTCCTGAAAATTTTGAAACATGGATGGAGCATCAAATCCATGTTAATGAATTTGAAATATTACCGATTAAAGTTGTTCATGCTGCCGCAATCGTGACTTTGCCATTCCATCATAAAGATCCCTTTGATCGGCTTTTGGTTGCCCAAGCACTCACAGAAAAGATCCCGATCGTTAGCGTAGATACAGTGTTAGACAATTATGCAGTTACTCGTTATTGGTAAGTACGATAACCTGCGGTCATAAGGAATACAAAGATTTCACCCACTCCCATTCCTGTATCAAACCCTCTCTTAAAAATACTTGTGGCTGATATCCGAGAATTTTCTGCGCTTTAGATACATCAGCACCAGTGTGGCGTGCGTCTCCCATCGCTTTTTCTATGTGGTTTCTTTTGATTGGCTTCCCAACAATTTCTTCAATCGTATTTAAGGCTTCTGTTAAAACCACCCTGCTACCACCACCGATATTAAAGATTTCTCCCACTGCTTGGGGTGCGGTAGCGGCAGCTAAATTAGCGGCGACAATATCACTAACAAACGTAAACTCCCGCGTTTGCTGGCCATCGCCGTAAATAGGAATCGCCTTATCGTGCAAAATGGATTGAAAAAACTTATGAAATGCCATATCTGGGCGCTGTTTGGGGCCATAAACTGTGAAATAGCGCAATGTCACACAGGGCACACCAAAGTTCTTGTAATACAGTTCACATAAAAACTCTGCTGCTAGCTTCGTAATACCGTAAGGAGAAACCGGTTGAGGACAAATTCTCTCGTGGGTAGGTAATGTTTCTGCATCACCATATACACTAGATGAAGAGGCAAACACTAATCTTTTTAGGTGTTTAGCATCTTTAGCTGCTTCCAGCAAAACTTGTGTAGCGTTAACATTTCGTTCTGTATAGCCTCGAAAAGCTTTACCCCAACTTGCTCTAACCCCTGCTTGTGCCGCTTGATGGTAAACTACATCAACATCTTTTAGGAGTTTCTGCCAATCTAAAAACTGTATATCTCCTTCAATTAATGCAAAACCAGGTAAACGATACAAGTGTGCAATATTGTTTCGCTTTAACATAGGATCGTAATAATCATTGAATTCATCAATCCCGATCACTTTGTTTCCTTGTTGTAGCAATGTTTCTGCAAGATGAGAACCAATAAAGCCTGCGACTCCAGTAACGATAATTTTAACCATGTTGCCGATTTTTTTATATCCTGATTAACCGCTATATTCACAAGTTAATAATTATAATCAAAAAATAGTGATTAATTGAGGATTTTTTCATAGATCATTTTAGTTATATCAGCATAAAAGATAATTAAACTAATACACTTGTGCTGAAAATATGTTATTAACTTGATTGAGTAATTGCTAACAATAAAGATTAAAAATTTACTAATTAGTGAAATTTAATTTTTAGAATAAATGCAGTTGAGATTTAATGGCTAAAATATTTCAGCATATCAAATAATTAAAATGATGCATAAATGAAACCAATTCGCAATTCGCAATTACAGCGTTTTTCAAGTAATTGAACCACACCACGCCCTACTCCCTCATCCCCCTCATCTCAATTGTGGTCTAAATACCTGAAAACTGCTGTAAACTAAGCCACTCACAATATGAGTGGGGTTTCGACCTACCTTGAGACACAAGGATTATTTCGCCTACAAGGGGCGAGGTTTTTACCTTTTCCCTTCTTGATAAAAGAACCCCATCCTGCCTTTGACTTACGTCAAAGTCTCCCCTAAGAGCAGGTCTAGTGATTTAAACTCAAATATTGGATTTGTGTAATTTTAATTGAGAACGGGTAATAAGTAATTTATTTACTATTACCCATTACCAACCTTAACTAACTACCGCTTCAGCTTTTTCCTGAGCTTTTTCTTTCACTAGAACATAAGGCTTTTCTGCACCTTGTGCTAAATACTCAGCTAGCTGATTTTCAATTTGATCGCGGACAATTTGGCGATACTCCAGAAAATGCTCGTTGTGGGCGCAAGCAGAAATGTAATGTTCAATAACTCCAGGGTTACGCTTGAGAATGCTGAACAAATGATGCCAAAATTTCCAGCGGGTTTCCCGTTTGATACCTTGTCGCCAAATCACAATCAGCAACGCTTTTACAACTACCCACTCTGGCATTTTTGCTGGGGCTTTCCAACTCGGCAAGCCCATCATCAAGAAACAGCGATAGGTGCGATCTAAGTACTGTACTGGGTCGTATAAAGAACAGAATGCTTCAATATATTCTCGCGCAAGTTCTTCCAGGGGACGGGTGGGCAGGAAGTTCATCAATGTTGTTTGGTTGATGTTACCATCTTGATTTTCCCGTAATCGTCCTTCCTTTTTCAGGCGATGCCAAAGCGCAGTATTAGGTAACGCTTGTAACATGGCAAAGGTAGTTGAGGGAATTGCTGCTTGTTCTGCAAAGCGGACAATGCGATCGCCTGCACCTGCTTTTTCGCCATCAAATCCAATAATAAACCCAGCCATTGGGCGCAATCCCGCTTTAGTAATGGTTTGCACCGCCTCAGTTAGAGAACTGCGAGTATTTTGAAACTTCTTGGTCATTTGCAAACTATCTTCATCCGGCGTTTCGATTCCCAAAAACACCGCCGAGAAACCGCACTCAACCATCAACTCCAACATTTCTTGGTCTTGTGCCAAGTCAACTGAAGCTTCAGTATCAAATCGGAAAGGATATTTGTGTTCTGCCATCCAGACTTTTAACTCTTTCAGCAACAACTTCACATTTCGCTTGTTGCCAATAAAGTTGTCATCCACCATGAACACACCCCGCCGCCAACCCAATTCATAGAGGTAATCTAACTCTGCTAACAGTTGGGCTGGGGTTTTGGTGCGCGGTTTACGTCCGTAGAGAACAATAATGTCGCAAAATTCGCACTGGAAGGGACACCCACGCGAAAACTGCACCGACATCATGTCATAAGCGTTCAATTCTAATAAATCAAAACGGGGTATTGGTGTGCTTGTGACATCAGGCTTTTCTGTGGCGCGGAAAGTCCCAGATGTTTCACCCCGTTTAATTGCCTCAATAAACATGGGCAAAGTGATTTCCCCTTCATCCAGAATCAGAAAATCTGCACCAACATTTTCAACTTCATGAGGTACAGAGGTTGGGTAAGGGCCGCCAACTGCGACTAGCTTGCCACGTTTTTTTGCTTCTTGGATTTGCTCAAGTAAATCTTGTTTTTGGACAATCATTGCAGAGAGAATTACCACATCTGCCCATGCCCATTCTGCTTCTGTTGCGGGGCGGATGTTGCGATCGACCAGCTTGAATTCCCATTCTTGGGGCAAAATCGCGGCTACTGTTACTAAACCCAGAGGTGGTAATAAAACCTTGCGATCGACTAACTCCAAGATTTTTTCATAAGACCAAAAGGTTTTGGGAAATATTGGATACACTAATAAAATTCGCATTTAGTATCAATCCTCACACTTTGATTGTTATCCCACTCTAACGAAAATAAAGAGTTATTGACTTTTTATTAAAGTTGTTTTATTTTACCATTGATATTTTTACCTCAAATGGACGACTAGTACAGCACAGCGTAAATCCAGCTACCATCTCACTTAACCAGACAAGTTGCTCAGAGTAACTGGTTAAAGGTAGCTAAACTTCCGCCACAGTCTACTAGGTTTTCTTTAAAAATACTCCCACATATATAAGAATTATTGTCATTTAGTTGTATCGTGAAAAAAGAAGCAAATTAGAAAACAAGTGTAGCGCTTCCGAATAAATCAATCAGATGATCGCACAATGGCTCTCAAAAGCTTTTGCACAAAGTTTCAGGATTCTCCTTGCCGTTACATTTGTCAGTACTACATTTCCTGTGGTTGCATCCGAAGATAAGTCTAGTTCTAGTAATCAACCTAACCTGCTTCAAACTGAGATTACACAGCAGGATCTCAAAATAATTGAGCAATTAGTAGCTATTGCTGAACGCAACTCAGCCCAAGTGCTGGAAACAAAAGCTGCAATGGGATTGAATGCTTTTAGAGATGTCGTAGCTATCGAATTATCTCCAGCTCTAACTACGATTTCAACATCACCGGATTCTCCGTCTGAGCGCTCAAACAGCTTTTCCTTAACCGTCACAGTTGACCCGATTAAATTCATTAGTACTTTTGGGCAGCTTCCTGTTTTGCAAGCTCGTTGGAAGGAAGCTAGACAGCAAAAAAGATTAGCTATTGTGCAATATTATGTTGCCTATCTCCAAGCACGTCAAGCAGCTTTAATTGCCACTTATCAAATACAAAAATTTACTGGAAGCTCCAACATTGCCAGCCTTTATTCCCAAACAACTTTTCCTAAGAATGTCAATCATCTTGCTAATCCTGATTACGTTGCAGCTGCAACGTCTATGTTAGAAGCAAACACACGCGAACGATTGACATTGGAAGAACTAGCAGCTTGTGTTGGCTTATCTTCGCAAGAAATGGCCGCTATTTTTAGCAAAGAATAGATATTTGATCATGCACGTCTAACGCCACTAATTTTTAAAACATCACTCATGGTTACACAATAATTTGACAAGCCGAAACTATCAGGATTGATAAATTCTTCATAAGTAAAATGCCGATAGTTCATGCAAAACCGATCCCAAGCGGCCATCCGAATGCGGAACAGAACAATAATCAAATTAGCCAATGCTATAGATATGGGAATGCGAAAGTAAATCTTTTTGCCCAGATAAGCACAAACTTCTTTCACTGCTTGATTAGCAGTCAACGGTGCTTGACCTAAAACAAGCCAATGTGCTTGATCATTTTTGGCAGGATGATCGATCAAATATCGCACGACAGTGGCAATATCTCGTCCGTGGATAAAGTGAAAACTGCCATCTGCTTCTAAAAAGCGAATCAAATTGATATATTTCGTCACTTCTGTAATACCAGATGTGACAGGAGAATAGGGTTTATTCGCATCACCACCCAATACTAAAGTCGGAAATACTGTGGTAATTTTGGGTGCGATCGCTAATTTTTCTTTTTTCTGTAAGCAGTCATATTTGGAACGAATATAATCTGTCCCAATTTCCCCGGCTTCTTTTAATGGTTGATTGTAGCGATCCAAAACACTAGCTGTTGAAAAATAAATTACCTGCTGACAACGTTCTGGATCTAGCAGTTCGAGCAACTCTATAGTCTTGACAACATTGATATCAAATGTCTCATCACCACCCCAAGCTGTGGCTGTGAGTACCGCTATATCAATTGTGGATAGCAAATCGGCAAACTGGCGAATATTTTGCATATCACCTTGCAAAACGTTGATACCTGAACGTGCCTTGGTATCAACTTGCAGTTTACTTGGGTTCCTAACTAGTAGATACAGTTCGTAATCTGTTTCCTTAATTAAGGCTTCTGTTAAATAATGACCTATACAACCACTTGCACCAGTCACTAAAATCCGTTTCTGGCTCATAAAGAATTTATCAAAATTTAGGAGTTAAAAATGAAGAGTTAAAAATAAAGTTAAAAGTTCCGAATCGCAACTGATAACTTTGAAAATTTTAGATTTTGAATTTTGGATTTTGGATTGAAAGAAAAATCTAAAATCTAAAATCTAAAATCTAAAATTGCATAACTTCTAACCCTTAACTCCTGCCAGATTCAATTCCTTTGCTGTTTCAAAGAAGAAAGCGACATTTTCTTCGGGAGTTTCTGGTAAGACACCATGACCGAGATTGAGGATGTGACCCCAATTGCCAGCTTTGCGAACAGTATCGAGAATGCGATCGCGGATAAACTGTTTAGAGCCGAATAATACGCCTGGGTCAAGATTTCCTTGAACTTTCACTTGTTTACCCAATCTAGCCCGTGCGTCTGCCATATCTACAGCCCAGTCTACAGTGACGATATCAGCACCAGATTGTGCCATTCTTTCCAACACACCCGCACTACCGCTAACTAGCAAAATTAAAGGTGTGTCAGGATGGGTTTGCTTGACTTGCTGGAAAACTCTCTGCTGATAGGGGAGAGCAAAGGTGTCATAATCTTGAGGACTCAATTGACCCGCCCAAGAATCGAACATTTGCACAACTTGAGCGCCAGAGTCAATTTGATAGCGGGCATAAATGGCGATCGCATCTGCTAATTTAGCTAACAGTTGATGCAGTATCGTCGGATCTGAGAATGCCATGTTTTTGATAATGGAATAGGTTTTAGAACCTTTTCCCTCTACTGCATAAGCTGCTAATGTCCACGGCGCACCCACAAAGCCCAACACCGTTGATTTATCGCCTACTTCCGAACGTAGCGCTTGCAAAATTGTTTTGATAAATGGTAGAGCTGCTTCTGGTTCTAAAGGATGCAGACCTTCAATTTGTTCTTGAGTACGGAGGGGTGAGTGAATGATTGGCCCTTTACCTTCGGCAATATCCATGTCAATGCCCAAACCAGGTAATGGGGTGACAATATCAGAAAATAAAATTACTCCATCTGGCTGAAATGCTCTCCAGGGTTGCAAGGAAACTTCAATTGCCACTTCTGGAATTTCCGAGCGATCGCGAAACGAAGGATACTTTTCTCTTAAGTCTCGATATGCTTTCATATATCGTCCCGCTTGTCGCATCATCCATACAGGGGGACGATCTACTACTTCACCACGAGCAGCCCGTAAGAGATGAGGAGTCGTTGAATAAACACCCATTTATTACTTCATCCTATTTATGCCACTGTTTAGCTTATCATTCTGGGATTACGCTTTTCCAGCAGGTTGTTAGGAAAAGGTGAGTAGCAGAGCATAATACTAATATTATTTTATAAAGTTTTGATTATTGGATATATATCAATCCGATTTGATTCCTCAATTACTCGTAGAGACTAGGGACTGGGGACTGGGGATGGTGGGGCCCCCTCTGGGGATAAGAGGTAATGGGGACTGGGAAGAAGGAATAAAGGTGTACTGAGTTTTTTTCACGCAATCAAATATGAGTCCTATAAGCGTTCGGTTGGATTGACTACAGTATTAATACCAGCAAGCGCTACAATTTATTGTTTTTTTGGCTTATCTCATGAAATTATTGCTTTGAGTTCCACGTAGAAATGCATCTCTCACTTCTGCATCAAGGGAACGCATGAGGAAAACTGCATGACAAATAACAAATGTGTCTCTACGCTTGACGTAGAGACACATCCTTAAGGGTTTTCAACAGGGATCTGGATAAATTTATCCTTTCACAGTCGCTTTATGTTGTGAGCGTTTGAAAAGTGAAGTCATACCACAAGCACCTATTGCTAACACACCTAACATTGCACTAGGCTCGGGAACGCTCTCGGCTAGTCTATAAGCGTGGTTATCTGTTTCAAAGGCAATACCATCTGAGCGCATCACAACTCGGTCGAATGTTTCTCCTGTATCAGCTACAAGATTGACAAACATATTAGCTTCAGAGCTAGTCCAACTACCATTAGCTATAGCAGTTGGCACATCTGCACCACTAAAACTCTTTAACAACTGATTACCTTTGTAAATGTCAACAAAGTTGTAATTATCCAATGAGCCTGCATAAAAACCGAAGTAATTAACAGCTTTTTTGAAGTTAATGTTGACAAAACCACTGTCACCTGCAACACCACTACCTGATGGAGAAATTGTTAGATATTTGGTGTTATCCCCATAAGGTGAGGCGTATTGACCACCTTCACTACCTTGAACAATGTTAGAAGTAATATTAGAGTAAGTAACAAATCCATTAGGATCGTTTGCTGTGCCATCGTCAAAGGTGACAGTTTTGGCATCAGCGTAGGTAGAAAACGGGCCACTGTTGACTTGCAGAGTCACAGCACTAGCTGGATTTGCACTCGCGATCGCAATAGTTGTTCCGATTAAAGCCAATGATAATTTTTGTAGCATTCTAGTAATAAAGCTTGAAGAACACAAAGAGAATTAAGACTAAAATTTCCTTTAAACCTAGCTATGAAAAGCTGGCTTAATTACTCCAACAAACAAAAAGGAAATTACAAAGATTATTAGGTCTTTATATATAACTGTTGTTGAGTAAAACAAGCTCAAAGATGTAAGTTCATCTTGATGCTTTGTTATCCTATTTTTATTTTTATAACTCCCAAAAGGTACGGTATATATACTAAAGTTTATTTAAAGATTATGTGAAGGTTATTGTGTAATTCTAGTGGGTAGGACAAACGCATCTAAATTACTTTCGATTGCAATCAAGGTTAAGAACCAACAAAAAATCACCATTTCTCGTTTGCTTTAGTTTTCAAGACTCAAAACGATGTCTACGATCAGCTACCCCTAAATGAATAGGTTAATGAGATTATTTCCGACTCTATTGAGAATAGACTTATATTATTGACATAATATTCTCGCCTTAGAGAAGTCGCGAGTGGCGAGTAGCGAGTCGGGAATGGAAAATAGGGACTGGTGATTGAGAAATAGGGTAAAACAAGATGAATTGGGCATGGGGCTATTGATTATTTCCCCCTCATCTCCCCACTCTCCACTCTCCACTCCCCACTCCCCACTCCCCTAACTTCTTATGCAAACTGACTCTAACAGTCCCGATCGTGTTGCATCTGCTAATAACGAGCCTAATCCAGGAAAGTTTTTGATTCCGCGATCGCAGCGACAGAGGTTCTTTATTCAGTTTACTTTAATGACCCTCATCGGCTGGGTTGTGGGTGGCGTTGCTAGTATCGCTTTAGAGAAAATAGTTCTCCAAAATCTCTCACCTAACGTTGCTATCCAACCACAAACATGGAGTATTTTGGTTAGAAGTCTCAGTAATATTGTATTTGCCGTGATTTTCGCCGCCGATCAGAGCCTTGTTCTTTACCGATATTTACCGGGTTGGCAGTGGCTATTTGCTACTAGTGTAGGTTGGCTGATTGCCAATGGTGTTTCTACAGCCTGGATTAACTACATTTCAACCATTGCCTCATCATCTTCTGAAGATACTTTGATTTTTGGATTTTTGTCTGCGATCGCATATATAATTTCTGGAATTTGGCTAGGGATTTGCCAATGGCTGGTATTGAGGCGATATACAGCAGGCATTTGGTGGTGGAATTTTTTACCCTCAATCTCTTTCTTCTGGATCACTATTTTGGTTTGGTTGCTTTTTATTATGCAAAATTTGATTCCAGAAACCTACCGTACTCCCATACTATATTGGAGTGGACAAGGACTTACAGCAGCGATTTTAGGAGCCATACCAGCAATTGGTTTGTGTACATTAAAAAGAAATTTACATTGCAAAACTGGAGTTTCTTCCTAACTTTTATCGATATATTCCATAACCTTTATATTTATGACTCGCCCGCGCATTCTCCAACTTGGTGAAAGTTATACATTTAGTAAGTATTTTGAATTACCTTATGCCCCAGCAGATATCTTGGCGGAACTGGGATGTAGTTACGATCGCACATCGTTACAACTACCACAATATTCAGGTGTAATTGACTATTTAGAATTTTTACAGCGTTACTTACGGCGCAATATCATGCGCGTAAATCCTATCAGTGAAGCTGCAAAACGTGAAGTTTTAATTGCTCCTATTTTGTTGGAAATTTGTGACCAAACGCAAACTCAACTAAACATTGAGTACCCGATTAATGTTAGCGAACAACTCCAAGGAAGTTTTGATTACTATATTTTATCTTCCAATTCACTGTTAGTAGTTGAAGCCAAGCAATCCGATTTAAGCCGGGGGTTTACTCAACTTGCAGTTGAATTGATCGCACTTGACCAATGGACAGATTCGCAAACACCAACTTTGTATGGTGCTGTAACAAATGGAGAAGATTGGCGATTTGGAATATTTTATCGGCAAGATAAACGGGTTATCCAAGATATCAAACTTTATCGCGTTCCCGAAGGTTTGGAAGAATTAGTGCGAGTGCTTGTAGGAATTCTTACGAATGCTAGTAAGTAAGTCGGCGCAAATAAAGCTAACTGGTAAAGGCTGTCATTTGTCATTTGTCATTTGTCATTTGTCATTTGTCTTGAGTTCTTCTCTCCCAGTCCCCATTACCCCTTATCCCCAGAGGGGGCCCCACAATCCCCAGTCCCCAATCCCTAGTACCCAATACCCAGTCCCATCTATTTGTCATCCCAAATCAAATCTAAACGCTCTTGTGCTTTCTTGAGGGCTTTTTCAGCAGACTCTCCTAGTACTGTCGCTTCTATAGCTCGACCAAGACTGTCAGAAAGACGACTATATCCAGCAATAATTGGTTGAGAATGTGCCACAGGTAATTGGTCAAAAAACACTTTTAACACTGGTTTTTCATTGATGAATTGCTGATAAGCTTTGCTTTGAGCTGATGTGAGGGTAACTGGCAAAAAACCCGTCCCCATACTCCATGCTGTTTGGAATTCCTCGCTCAAAACATACTCTAAAAATTTGAATGCTGCTTGCTCTCTTGCTGGTGTGGTCTTCATCACAAAAAAGTTTCCAGTACCTGTGACTGTAGCAGCTTTGACACCTGCTGGTATGGGTAATACCTGATGATCGACCTCAGATTTCATGATTAACGTCCAAGGGCCTGTGATTTGCATTGCAACACGACCTGTAAGAAAAGCTTCCTCTTCATAACCTCGTTCTGGGGCAGAAAGCATTACTGAACCATCTTCGATCAGGTCTTGCCAAAATTTTAAGGCCGCGATCGCACCTGCATTCGTTAAATTCGGGCGATTATTAGTTACAATCTCGCCATCAGCACTATATAAAAACGGCAACCAACTAACCACAGTCCATCCACCTTTTCCTAAAGGCAGTAACATACCATACTGTTCAGGGCGGCCATCCCCATTGCGGTCTATAGTTAATTTTTTGGCAACTTGTCTCAACTCATCCCAGGTTTTGGGTATTTCTGTAATTCCCGCAGCTTTAAAAAGTTTAGGACGGTAAAAAATTCCAATATTACTGGTGTGCATTGGCACTGACCAAATATGACCATCTAACTGCATTTCTGACAATAAGTTAGGTCTAATGTCTGACTTAATAGGCAATTTGTCCAACCAATCTTCTAAAGGTTGAAGTGCCCCTAATTCCACAAATTGACCTGTATATTCAGGGTGAAATGACAGGATATCTGGGGGCACATTAGCAACAACTGATGTTAATATTTTTGGTAAATTAGGTTCCGGTTCAAACATAGACTCAACCTGAATATCAGGATGAGTTTGATTAAAATTATCAACTAATTTTTCAAAAATCTCTCGATGTGCAGGTGGATTAATAGCTTGCCAAAGTGTCAGATGAATTATTCCATCGTCTTTTTGTCTAATTCCCTGACAACTAGATAAAAATATCAGAGACAAACTCAGAATAATTCCTAAAATTGAAAGCTGACCACCAGAATTTGTCAATAAACACCAAAAATCTCTAATTTTAGAAGTTAGTAAATTAATATTCATACAAAATTTTTAGATATAAAGATAGTCCATTTAGCACATTATTCTTAATTCATTACACTGATTAAGAAACAACTTGTTCAATTAAACTTTCTAACTGGTTGGCACAGCTAGTTTCACTAAATAATTGTGCAATTTGCTCAGAGCAATCGATATTCTGCTGAGGAGTTTTTACATGGTCAATTATAGCTTCTGCTAATGCATCAACATCACTTTCTGGTACTAGAGTTCCACAATTGAGTACTTCAGAAATCTCACGCGGCCCAACTGGACAATCACTAGCAATGAAAGTTACCCCATTAGCTACAGCTTCGACAAGAACCATACCAAAGCCTTCAGAATGGGAAGCAAGTATAACTGCTCGACACAGTGAAAAGTAAGCTTTAGGATTGGGGACAGATCCTGCGAAAAGTACTATATCACGAATACCTAAAGAATTTGCCAAACCTTGCATCTCTACTTCTAAATCACCGTCTCCTAGCAAAATTAGTCGGATATTTGAGTAAGTTTCACTAGCTTTGGCGAATGCTTTAATTAAAGTTTTATGGTCTTTTGGATAATGGAATCTAGCAGCAGATACAAAGGTAATTAGCTGAGAGTTGTTTAGCCAAGACTCGGCTGTAGAATTGAGAGGTGGGTTTTTTGAATCAGGTGTTACTGGATTATAGGATATTACAATTCGAGGATGATTTAAGCCCAGTTTGAAAAATTTCTCATGGAGAGTTTTGCAAACAAAAACTATTCCACTAGCTTGTTTAATAGCACGCAGATGTATCCAATTATCAATATTAACATTTAAATTTTGGATTAATGCAGTTATAAGATTTATTTGGCGTTCAATCTTTGATTCCGAAAGATAATCGCTATGAATATAACTAATATATGGAATAGATAAACTTCCAGGGATAAATTTAGATAAATAAAATAGCTTAGTAAGAAATGCACTATGACAAATAATAATATCTGGTTTCTGTTCAGCAACAATCTTATTTAATTGTATCGTTACCCATATTTGGTGTATTGCCCCGCCAATATAAAATAAAGTTCCGGCAATTTTCATCACAATGATTATATGGGCTGATTTAAAAGATACTATCCAGCGTGGATCTAAATCAGTCATGATCACAGTAGAGACTTTATAGCCAGCCTTGACTTGAGAAGAAATTAGCGAATCAGCAACTTTTGGCGCTCCACCAATGTTATTCAAAACTATATGACAAATATGCATACTTGTAGTTAGATTTACTCACTTTAGCAAAATAAACAAACCCAAATTTAGTCGTGCAGAATGGCAGCAATAATTATACAGTCACCAGGGGAGCGAAGCAACAATTTCTGACTTATCTTCTCTATTTGTCTGATTTTATGAATGCTGTTCTAAAACACTTTTGGTAACACTGGTTTCCGCTCTTGTGTAAAGATATGTTTCTGGAAGAGTGACTTTTTGCGTTTTAAAAATTTTTGCTGCCCGATGCCAAAAGTCTGTATCCTCTCCATAGTGAATATTTTCAAAGCCCCCTAATTCAAAAAATACTTTTCTCTTGCCGAAGAATGTTGGGCCTAAAACACATTCTCGCAAATTAATTGTTTTACCTTGCTGAAAATAATCTGCCACAAAAATCTCTTCATCACTGGCAAATCCCCCTTCAATTAAATCAATTTCTGGATGATTTTTCATGTATTCAAGTCGTGATTCTAGATGATTGGGTTTGTAAGCATCATCACTATCGAGAAGGGTAATATATTTGCCAAAGGATGCCTGAATACCAGCATTTTTAGCGTAGGCTTGTTTTTTATTTTGATGTTTAAGATATCGGATATTAGAAAATTTCTGGACATAATAATTGACAACTTCAAAGGTATTGTCTTGGCTACCATCATCAACTACAATCAGTTCCCAATCTTTAAATGTTTGATTGATAACACTATTAATACCATTATCTAAATATTTGGCGCGATTGTAAGTACAGGTGACAACTGATATCTCTGGAACTGAATCAAATTTTATCGGACTCATAATAGATTCACACTAAAATTAAGTATTAGTACATTTACCACAGTATTTAGCAGATTATTCTGTAAGTGGATTATGACTGTTTAACCTGAAGCGAATCTGATTTTAACTTAATGTGGATGCGCGATCGCTAATATTCCTGCATCTCCATCTAAAGTTACCTCTACACCCACTGGTAAGGCTGCATTGGGATTATCATGACCAAAAGGCAAATCGGAGACAATCGGAATCCCCAAATCTCCCAGGCGATCGCGCAATACTTCTTCTACACTAAAACTAGATATCGTTGGTGGCGCTTCACAACGAGTAAAACCGCCCAAAGCAATACCGCAGACTTGAGACAAAGCACCGCTTAAACGCCACTGTGTCAACATCCTGTCAATCCGATAAGGTGCTTCGGTAACATCTTCCAAGGCCAGAATTACACCATCCAGATGTGGCAGGATTGGTGTACCCAAAAGGTGAGTAGCCACCGTGAGATTCCCTGGTAATAAAGTACCATTAACTACACCACCACCCCAACCGCAACCTTTGAGAGGTGTAAAAGAACTACCCTCTACCCAATCAAATAATCGCTTAATTGACCAATCTGACTCATCTGCGAAAGTTGTCATTACAGGGCCATGAACGCCGGAAATCCCTGCTGTATAAAGGCTCCATAATAAAGCTGTGATATCAGAAAAGCCTATGAGCCACTTGGGAAGCGCTGAGGTTGGCCAATTCCAATCTTCTAAGATGCGGGTGCTGCCAAAACCACCTCTGGCACAGAGAATACCACGACAATCAGGATCTTGCCATGCTGTTGCTAGCTGTTGACGGCGATTTTCGTCTGTTCCAGCTAGATAACCCCATTTGTCATCTATCTGGGGACTGACTTTTAATTGATAACCACGCGATCGCCAAATTTCTAGACTTTGTTTAAATTCCTCGAATTCTCGCAAAGCACCACTAGGGGCAATTACTCGTAGTAAGTCTCCAGGTTTTAGGGGCGGTGGTAAGATTTTGGCTGGCATGAAACAAGTTATGAGTGAAAAATAAGCTGATGCGCGTCTAGATTGTACATCTTTGCAGTTAGACTGTCCTTTGTCATTAGTCATCTGTCCTTTGAAATACAAATGACTAATGACTAATGACGAATGACCAATGACAGCCTTCTCCTGAAGGAGACGCTGCGCGAACACGATTAAATATACAAATTAAATCCGTAACAGCTTATCATATTAACAATGCTGCAACTGTGTTAACAACACAACAACTTCATCAATTGCCTGCCGTATAACTGTTGCAGACTGATCCGACTGATTCACAATAATACTAAAAACTAGCGGCTCATATTTCGGCGCATTCATATATCCAGATAGAGAAACTACACCCGTTAACGTACCTGTTTTTGCTTGCACAATGCCCTCAGCAGGTGTATCTTGAAAGCGGCCTTTCAGAGTTCCACTTTTACCAGCTACGGGTAAAGATGCGCGATATATATATGCTGTTGGGGTTTTTGCCATTCCCCGCAGAGTTTGGACAAAAGCTTCTGGTGTCACTAAGTTACGACGTGATAAACCGGAACCATCCACTAAAATATAATTTGTTGGATCGACCCCCAATTTAGTTAAACTTGCTTTGACAACTTCCAAACCGACATTAGCACTAGTCTGATTTTTCAGTCTGATTTTTTTCACAGCTAATGCTCTCAGCAATGCTTCAGCATATAGATTATTACTATTTAAATTAGTTTCTGCTAATAATTCAGCTAAAGGTGGCGACTCTACAAATGCTATTTCCCCTTGATTCACACCACCATTTACTACTAATGTTTGCCCCAGAGTAATTTTTTCTGTTGCTAAAGCAGTACGGAAGCGTCGTAAGAAGTAATAATTCGGATCAACTACAGGCAAATCTATTAAAGAGGGTTCTGAATTCGTTGCCAGTTGTCCTTGAATTTGTAATACTGTTCCTGACAATTCGCGGGTAACATTGACATAGCTTGGTTGATTTTGGGGAACGGTTACTGACTGATTAATTATCCGCCACTGTTTCGTTTCGCCAGGATCAATCCACACCACTTGCAAAGATTTACCTACAGCCTGTGGTACAAGTTTGAAGCTAAAAATATTTTGATTCAGAATAAAGCTGCTGACTGGTACGCCATCACTTGACTGCACATCTTCCCATTGCCAGGTGGGATTAACAATATCACCTTGAATATAACTATCATCAGCAATCAACTGCTGAATTTGGGTAATACCTTTCTGTTTTAACTGCTGTGCCAATGTTTGCAGTTCAGTATCACTTAAACTAGGATCTCCCCTGCCGACAACACGTAAAACACCATTACCATTCTGATAAATAGAGGTGCGAATCCGAAAATTAGCACCCAATTCTTGCAACGCAGCTGCTGTTGTCAGCAATTTGAGGTTAGACGCAGGAATAAAATATTTTTGAGCATCTCGACTGTAAAGAGTTTGTCGACTTGACAGGGGTTGTATCAAAATTCCCCAGCGCCCCCGACTAAATAAGGGACGATTGATTACAGCATCTATAGCTGTTCCCAGTTGGCTAGAGCAAATTGATTTTGTGGTAGTTGTTGGTACAACTGGGGTTTGTGCTTTCGCAACTCTAGAACTAAATCCTATCTGGCTAGTCAAAAATATTAACAAAACACCCAATGGTTGATTTAAAGTCTTAAGTCTCACCAATTTTCCTTATCCCAAAGACAGATATTTTTACCTTGCAAACAACTTATTTCTGGAGAGAGAAGAATTGGCTCAGTAAAGTTACTTAATTAGATCAGGAAGCCATAGTAACAATTGCCACTATGACTTCTACTGCGGTTGAGTATTTCTAAGTCTTGATTTAAATTCCGAACTAAACCTTTGCTTCCAAAGATTTGAGTAACTCGGTATTCACGCCTGACTCACGAGTTAGGGCAATTTTGCCAGTGCGGGCGATTTCTTTCAAACCAAATTTTTGTAATACTTGCACGATCGCTACCATTTTACCTGGATCTCCCACAACTTCTAAGGTGAGAGAATCTTCCGCCACATCCACGACTCGCGCCCGGAAAATCTGAGACAATTCGATCACTTCTGAGCGATTGCTGCTACTAGCATTCACTTTCAAAAGCATCAATTCCCGTTCGACACAAGGGGTTTCGGTAATATCCTGGACTTTTAGGACATTGACTAACTTATACAGTTGCTTTGTGAGTTGCTCGATAATGCGATCGTCACCAGGGACAACCATTGTAATTCGGGAGACTCCTCCTTGTTCAGCAGGGCCAACAGCAAGGCTTTCAATATTAAAGCCGCGACGCGCAAATAAACTAGAAATGCGGGAAAGAACACCCGCCTCATCTTCTACAAGAACTGAAAGGGTATGTTTCATCTTCGCCAACAGAGGCTAGAGCAGGAATTGAGTAATGCAGACACTAGCAAAGGGCAACGCTAGAACCTACTACCGCACTAAATTTTCAGTGCGACCTCCTATTGTAAACTTAACAGCTGCACTCATTGCATTCTCAATCAAGAAATTGTTTAGAAATCAGACTGCAAGCAAGAATTTCATTGAATATATATCTTTTCATTGACAGATGCAGCATTAGTTGTAAACCTTTTATACTCAGATTCGATAAGCCTCTAATAGGAGAAAAGTTTTTATGGGTTGGTTACAAAGATTGTTTGGAATGGAAAAACCTCAAAATGCAGAAGTAAATCCGGCTCCACAGGCTGTACAGCAAGCTCCTAGTAGTGATGTCGCTAGTGCTACGCAATCAATACCTCCAGAACGTCTGGGATTAAGCGGAGAATATGACCAAAGTGGTTTAGCAAAGCGAGTAGCGTTGGCATTTGATGAAGATCCCCAACTTGACGATGTTAATACCCTTTGGGTTGCTCAGACGGGTAGCACTGTAGTGTTGAAAGGTAAGGTTCCCAGTCAAGAAATTCTCAACAAAATGGTTTCTGTGGCGCGTTCTGTAAATGGTGCTACAGATGTAGATACTAACCAGGCGACGATTGGCTAGGTGCAAGAAGGCAGAAGCTTGAGGGAGATGAGGGAGATGAGGAAGATGAGGGAGATGAGGAAGATGAGGGAGATGAGGAA
>NZ_JAVRBM010000057.1:0-59064 GCF_034531255.1 Nostoc sp. ChiQUE01b
ATCATCTGTTCTCTTCTACTCTTATCTTATAATTTTTTATGTCTAGCTACTTATTTGCAAATCACAGTGTAAGGAATGACAAAGATTGTTTCTGTGTCGATAAATTAGCGATCGCACTGCGAATAACAATTTTTCTTTCTTTACATAATTTGGTTTTTTTATGCCAACTTACTTAGTTTTTGCTATTTGTTAGCCTTATATTTGATTGATAAATCATTTATAACCTGAGATAGATGCTTGTCAACAGGTTTTAACTTTCTGATACAATTTTTAGATGAAGACGCATAGAAATAACCCCATCGCTTGCGGCACATCCCCTCTTGAGGAGAGGTTGGGAGGGGTATAAATTAAATAATGTGCAGCTTTTTAGCAGCAGGGCTATTTCATTCTAAAAAGTTGCTTGAGTGGGGTAAACAAAGCTAGGCATAGTGGAAGAGTATGGCGTTGTCCAGCACGGCGACGGGGGTCTTTTAGCCCAATAAAGGCTTCTATAATTGCGATTTGACACACGGTAGTAGATGCGTTGCCCAGAATTTGTGCGCTGACTATACCATATACTGCCAACATTTAGAATGAAATAGCCCTGTTTTAGCAGCATGAAGCTCTTGGTTTGCTCTGGTCGTAACACCATTTGCACAATCCAACGACAAAAGTCCACGAGCGAATGCCACTAAGAAAAGCCGAAACACTTATGAGTTTCGTGATCAATGGGTAAATTTTTGGGTCGCCGAACCCTTGCACACGAGCGATCGCAAGAGATGGTTCAAGTCGTCAGGAGAACATCAACTTGCAGGGAACTGTGCTAGGAGGTCTTTACCATCAATAATGGTACTAGTGAAGGTGAAACTACTGTTAGCTTGGTAGCGTGGGTCTGACTTAACGATAACCATGAACTCACGATGTCCCTGTTTTGTCCTACCTACTTGACAGCCAGCGCTCCATCTTCCTACGTCGGACTTAGGGTTATCACCTCCCCAATGTTGGTTAATGCCAAAATGACCTGAGTCTATAGAGTCGCCTTTATCGCGGGTGCCTGAACGATTTGCATCACGATGGACAGTGACTGAACCACCAGTTTGGACAAGAGCTTCATGAGGAGAAGCCTGTCCGTGAGTTCCTACCTGCCATGCGGTGTATTGCCCGAAGGCGATAATTGCCGCACCCTTGGCGTTCAAGGGATTGTATGTATAGTACTTACCTGGGTTTGTTGTGGCTTCCCAACAGCCAATCATTTTAGGCTTGCCGTCTTTAAACTCAATCACGATGCGGAGGTCGTTCCAGACATTGAGGGCGTTGTTATTGAGCGTTCCGTCCGGATTCATCCCTTCGATGTAGATAATATTCTTGTATCCAGGTTCTTTGTCAATTTTGTAGCCCTTCTTCTGGCAATAGGCAACGATTTTCTCTTCTAGAGTTTTAGGTTTGGTCGGGACTGTTGCGATTTTGCAGCCGTCAATCTGGACATGCCCACCATAGACAAACCAAATGTGCCGAGCTAGGACTGGAGCCTTGAGCATAACCCGGAGATGGTGAGCGTCTGCGATCGCTACCTCGGTAATTTCCAACTGTCTCCCCGCTTTGACAGTAGTTTTTTCCGATGCCTCGAGCTTGTTGGAGGGCAATGAGCAGCTTTTAAATACCGAGTCAGAAGTCACTTTGAGATTAAACTGCCCCTGCTCGGTCTGGTCATCTTTGAGTCCTATCGCTTGCAGAAAGTACAAAATTGCCGCACAACCAGCAGCCGAATCAATACTCTTAGTGTGATTAGTCCCAGCCCAAACAAACGGCGTAATTCCCTGGCTATCTTTGCCCTGGAAGTCGTTGCACGCATCGAAGGCCAATAAGCGAGCTGAGAGCTTTGCTGGTATCTGTTCGCCCTGAATCTTACTCAGCTTGTGCGTGATTTGATCGAAGAATTGCGTAGAACCCTGGAAATCCGCCTTAGCGTGTAAGATTCCTGCCCAATACCAAGGTAAGTTGGGATAGTACCACTCGATTTTCTCGTAAAAGCCGCGATCGTAATACAGCTTCTCAGCAATTTTTTCTAACTCTGGCAAGAGATTTGATTGCACCTTGCAGACTTGCCATAGTTCTGTATATTTTTCTTGATTAGACACAATATTAGCCATTTTTGTGATATTTACTTGTAACTGTTCACAGATAAGTAAGGAACGGCAAAATTTTGTTATACTAAAAACTGCTTGAAGCTTTACTTTTTAATAATCGCCAAAAGCTTAAACACGCAAAACTTGCATCCGCTTTTAAAAAGTCCAGCTATGAGTCATTTGAAGTATCGCTTGCTGTGTACAAGTTCCAGTGTGGATTTCTTGGCTGTTGATTGCTCGGGTCTTCATGCTCTGTTTCTTTATATCTAATGTCTTGATTTTTAACCTGTTCTATGCGTTGGCAGAGGCTATAGATGATTGTCGGGTCGCGGATGATTTCAGTCAGGATACGGGCTTCATTCAAGTCTCTGGCATCGCTTCTTAAGTCACGCAACACCAGATCGATTAGCTCAGGACTCATTTCTATTTCTAAAGAAATGCTAATCGCAACATCTTGCCCCATTTTGTCTACGTTGATCGAATACTTTTTGCTGTTACGAATCATAATTGTGTCCTGCGGTGAGTGCCTTCATTTTCTGTCTACTGAAGCAGATTGATTGTGATTCTCTACTGTTTTTGCTAACTTAATTCCTCAAGCTTTAAATGCTAAACCATTAAGCGTAGGGTTTCAGAAATAGGTCAGCTTCAGCTTCTCTTCGTCTCCTAAGTCCTTGCTCAACATTTGATCCAGGATTGCGATACTTGATGAAAGTTTCGCGGATATTAGCCCAATCACGATTCTTTAAGACTCTAGTCATTGACTCAAAATTAGAGAGACCGTAAAATTTACTCCCCAAGTTGTAGCCAAAGCTGAGTAAGGCACCTTGTTGGTAAGGGTTGAGTTCGCCCCAGCAAGGTATTTTCATTAAATCGGGTAAGTAGCTTGTTTCCAACTGATAAATCAACAGCTCATCAGCTTGTTGTTGGGAAATACTCTCTCCCATGTACCAAGGACTACCGTCACGTTTCCTGGTCGAACCCCAGCCAATTGTGATTGGTATCCCTCCACTTTTGGGGTCGGGGTATGCATTAAGATAGCAACCTTCAAACTTTTTAATTAGCTCAACTCCACACGTAGGTAGACTTGTGGAGACTTGTTTAGTTTCGGTGAGCTGGTTTGCTGCTGTACCGTTCTTGCTTATAGGATTGCTCTTAATCTTAACCAGAATCTCGTTAGCACTGAGATACTGTACTGAATTAGCGTTTAGGCTGGTGCTGTCACGGTCTTCTTCGTCCTCTTGCAATAAATTGCTAACAGGACTTAAGTCAGGTTGCTTATCTGAGTCCTCTTGGGCTGCCAGAAGTGCTGGTTTTGCGTCATCGCGCTCTTGTTCCAACTGCTGCCTTTCGGCTTGGACGCGCTGCTTCTCGGCTTCTAGTTCCTTAAGTTGGGCTTCATACTGTGCCCGTAACTGCAACTGCTCGTTGAGCTTTTCTAGGGCAAGTTCAGCATTCTTTGTGACTGTTTCTTGTGTCTGCTTAGTGCCTGCCTCTTGTCGTTCTGTTAACTGCGAAATAAAGCCCTGTAAGTCCTGCTGAATATACTGTTCGACGCGTTCAGCAAAAATGGTGTAGGCATCGGAGTGGGTATTAAATTGACGATAGGGGCCAGCCATTTGGAAAAACTGCCACCCCTCAATTTTCAAGCCTTCGGCAGTATTACGATAGTTGCGGTACTTCTCACCATGACCAAAAAACTCTTCAACCGCAGCAGAAACCGCTACTACCTGACTTAAACCGAAAGCCGACCAGCCAACAATTTCTTGCCACTTCTGGTTCCCCTTCTGAAAACCAATTAGTGCCGGGACAATTACCCCGCCAATGATGGTAATCATTCTGAGGTTGTGATGAGCATTGCGTTCTTTGGTGGCTCGTCCCTCCAGCCACATGAGTTGGTCAAGCCAGCGATTTTTCAGAAAGTCTTTTCGCAAGTCTGACAAGTCGAGTCGGTCAATCAGTCCACAGAATATCTGTTTAAGGTACTGACTATAGTCTTCTTTCTTAGCCATAATTTTAAATTTCTCAAAAGCTTCTAGCTATAATTACATAAAAATATTGCTTCCCCATCAGTAGTTTCCCCACTTAGCACTCTTGCTTTAAAAATTCCCGATATGGATCTTTTTTTGCTATTGTTGACTCCTCAAGGTAGATAGTTTGGTTCAGATTCATAAAATCTTCCAACCCCCAAAATTGCTTGGTATCACGGAAGTTAAACTCGATTTGAAAGCGAAGTTTGTAATAATCGATGATTTATATCAGCCTTCAAATCTAGGTCGTAGGAAAATAAAATTACATAGCTACGAACATGAGTTTCGAGATTGGTTTTGACCAAAATTACTACATTAAGAACCTGTGCAAATTCTTTATGTAGCAGAGTGGCTTGATAAACATCAGGATGTCAGGCATGGGCTAAATCGTAGTTTCTGAGTTGTCGTTTGGGAAGACAATAACTCTACTAGGACAGCCCTACCTCTTCGTACTCTTTTTTTGGCAATGGTATTGTTAAGTAGAAAGTAAATGTGTAATTGTGTCAGTTAACTTTTCCCAATCCGCTTTTAAATCAATGGTTTGCAACTTACCAGAAGCAGCTAATTTTTCAGCACGTTCATCTGTAGCTTCTCCATTTAATGCACAGACAAGTTTATCGGCTGTTCTACCACTACCTGCTATTACCATCACCAAGCGTCCGGCGATGACGCTGTTAAGAGCGTCAATAAAGGTAATTTCTCCACCATTTATCAGCACTGTTACCGAAGGTGCGCCGCCAGCTAGCATGGTTGCTACTTGTACTATCCAAGGAGATTCATCACCCCAATTATTGCCAGGGACTAGGATAAAATGAGTATGATGTGGTTCTAAAAGTGCAGCATCATCATTAGATTCAGTCTGATTGGGTAGAATGACTTTTCCTGTAGGCGCTACCCCAATCAACGGAAATTGAGCATTGATTTGATGACGAGCATTACCTATCAATTGCATTACTCCCGCATCTGTACCACCATCGACAATATATGCTCCTAAACGTTGTGCTATTGGGGCTAATACTTCCACAAACAAGCATTGGATACGCACAAAGTCCGCTTCGCTCATCTGACTTGCACCACCAACGATGACTAAAATTGGATGGGAACCAACCAGCCCCATTTGCTCAAGCGCATTAGACAATTCTCCTGGTTCGGATAC
This sequence comes from Nostoc sp. ChiQUE01b, assembly GCF_034531255.1. Classification (NCBI taxonomy): domain Bacteria; kingdom Bacillati; phylum Cyanobacteriota; class Cyanophyceae; order Nostocales; family Nostocaceae; genus Nostoc; species Nostoc sp. ChiQUE01b. The sequence continues at coordinate 5,289 of NZ_JAVRBM010000057.1, forward strand.
TGTAGCGGCTGTTGCTGTTTGTCCTTGATTGAAACTCAAGTTGAAAAATTTTTCCATGTTCGGGAATTTTATTACTTAATCAAATGATTTTACTTACTACTTTTGTAGTTTGAGTTCATAAACAGGTGAATTAACAAATTCTTCAAGTTTAAAAAATGATAGTAAATTAGCCCAGTCTTGCTGATTAGCAACTCGGTTCTGAGCAAGTTGGCTAACAGTTTCATACCAAATGTTATTTTCTGCATAAGGAATGTATTGGTGTTGATATGCTGTTTGCTTGATTTGTGCTACTAGCTTAGGACTCGCTCCCACTCTTTGAATCCAACCATTGACGCTAATATTTGTGTTAGATCCCTGAGTATTGACACAAGCAATTTTGAAGTACCAATGATATTTTTTCCCAATCAATAATGGTTTTTCGGTAGAGGGAAGACTAATGCTGACAATGCCTTTTTTTTCTGATAAAGAGAACAGCAATGGCTTTGTCAAAACAGACTTTTTCTGTTCATCTAATAATCTAAATTTAGCAGGAGGTGACTGGGAATTTCCTCCAAAGGGTAAATAAAACCAAAACTGGGGATAATCCTGAGTAGTCAAGCCTCCATTGTTATTAGAAACTAAGGCAATAAGGTTGTTGCTATTTATTTGAGAGCATTGCGATCGCGTTGCTCCTCCTCGCGATCGCCCAGACGCATTTCCCTCGGCTCTAGAACCATTAAACATCTGGCCAATACGCTCAAAGACATTTTGTGCTTGGGCTTTGCGAACAAAAATAGGAGACAAAAAATTAAAATAAAAAACAGTTGTCAGAGTGCAGATAAAAATAGTTGACCGCCGAATCGATAATTGTGGACGAAGCATTTTGTAATCTCCTCTTAGTCTGCTGATTTGTTGACTTAACTTTTACGGAGTCTATTGGTTAAGTATAATACTGCTCCTCCAGTAACCATTAATGTTAAAAATGCTGGAATAAAAGGTATCCAACCGCTTTGACTCATTAAAATTATTGAACATGTAATGTATAAAATTCCAGCAAAAAGTCCTACAGCTATACCTATATAAAGATTGCGGTTAAATTGCCAACAGACAAGACCACCTACCAAAGCCCAACCAAACATCCACACTGTTTCATAACCAAGAGGCCACCACCAGATAAGCGAGCGATTATCTAAGGTCGCACTCAAGATTTGGCTGATGGTTTGCCCATGCAACGTTACTCCGGCAACGTCACCATAGGGTGTACTCCAGTAATCAGCTTGTCTGTTTTGCCTGTCAGTAAAGCCAATCAGTACAATCCGATTTCTAATTTGTTCAGCAGAAACTTTATTGTCCAAAACTGCCAAAATATTGACTCTAGGCGCGAAATTATTGGGGTCGCCTCCAAAAGTACGATATTTGAGCATCGTTTGATAACCTTGAAGCTGATTATCCATGTCTTGATAGCCACCTCCCATTCCCAGTAGTTGGGGAATCACTGTTTTACCAAACTGCATCGGTTGGTCATAAGCTTTGGTTTTGAGATTTAGAGGAGAGGTGAAAGGCTGACCCTTGGTTTCTAGATAGCGACGAGCAATTACTAGACTCAAAGCTTCTGGTGTATTGCAATATTTAGGGTCTGGCTTTTGCATCAAGTATTGTCGGCGCACAAAACGACCACCTTTAGCATCATCATCAACCAAGTCACTAAAGCCAACTTGCTCTACCGAGACTTCTGGTGCTTGTTTAAAGCCAAGAATTTTTTCACCCCGATTATTTTCATAACTGTTTTTACAGACCGAAATGAAGTTTTTTGTTTGCTGCAAACGTTGTTTTAGGCTATCCTCAGCCGGAAAATCACGGATAAAATCCAGCCCAATCATAGTAGGTTGATGTTGGGAAAGATTTTTGAGTAAATCGTTTAGAGCAGCATCAGGAATAGAACCTTTACCACCCGGATATCTTCTGCTTTCATTCAACTTCTCAAGACTTTCCGGATCGACATCGACCATTAAAAATCGTTCGTCCTTGGGTTCATCAGGACGTAAGGACATCATCTGGTCATAAGCCGCTAGTTCTAAAGGCTGAGTGAATCCGAGAAATCTAGCAATGAACATTACCGTTGTCACAGCCAAGCTACTCAGCAGCACAGTGCGGAGCTTGATTTTCCGATAGGGGAGAGCGCGACTGGCTGCAAGATATTCTAGTTGTAGATTGGTAGGGGCTGGTTGTTTGTCAACAGACTGCTTCGACCATTCCTCAGAGGCGACTAAATCTTTACCCCGTAGCAAAAAACTATCGTCACGTTTAGTATCGTCCCACTCTTTCGCTTTCAAGAAAATACGTGTGTGCGATCGCACGTAATCTGGATCTGCATCTAGTGTTCTAGTTAATTCGCCAAATTTGGTCAGAAAATCTGCGCCATGCTTGCAAAAATCAATCCACTGCACTTTTGCTAACCCTGGGTGAATATCTGCAATATTGATTTCCCGATACAAAACGGTAACGATTCGCTTATGCAAATTCATTGCATACTCGACCTCAGCTTTGCAGTAGGGTGAACTGATAGAGTTGGGTGAAATAATAAATAAGAAGTTGTTGGCGCTTTCTATTCCTCGGTAAATCTCTTGCTCAAATTCACTACCAGAGGCGATACTTTCTTGATCGAACCAAGTAGTCTTGTTTTGAATTTGCAATGTATCGTTGAGCTTGCGCGCAAAGTCAGAATCAGCACGAGAGTAAGAAATAAATACGTCTAGCGCCGCCTCTGGGGGTTGCTTGAGGCTTTCAGTGATGAACTCTACTTGCAAAGGTATGGGCAGATGTTGCGTTTTTTGTTTAGCTACCTTTAACCAAGCCTCAGCATTACGGAGATTGTAACCCCGCAACAAAATACTAGAATTGCGTTTTTGTCGTTCCCACTTGAGAGCTTTTACTAATAAATTTTTATGCTGTTCGTAATAAGCTGTATCTTGAAACAGCACATTAATTAGCTGGTCAATATTGGCAGAGTCTTTTCCATCCTGTTGTTGCTCTGTAAAGTCAATGAAGTGCAAGGTACGTAATTCGACAGGAATTAGCTCTAGGTTTACTTGTTCAATCAATAAAGGAATGACCCGCTTTTTCAGAGAGAAAGCATGAGACAGTTCCATTTGACAGTATTCTGATTGCAAAGAGGCCGCAGACATCAGAAAAACCAGATTGTCCGCTTCCTCAATACCTCGATAAATTGACTCGACAAAATCTGACCCCGACTGAATATCTGTTTTGTTTGTCCAAACCGTGAAGCTTTCTCGCATCAAGATTTTGGCAATTTTCTCCATAAATGGCCTCTCTTTTTCTGAGTAGGAGAGGAACACCTGAGTCATCAGGTTGTTAGCATTTTTGATACTCTGACAAATCAAAGCACAGTGTAAATCCGTAGGTTCACAGGGCGGTTGCTCGTGTTTAAACCGAATTTTCAGCCAGTCTTCAGCCTGTATCCGTTCTTCACCAACTAACAGGTATTCTGACTTTTGTTGTTTTTGTTCCCACTCTATGGCTCTGGCTAAAAAGTAGGTGTGTTGACGCACATAATCTCGATGACGGGAAAATAGCTCTAGCAGTCCCGCAAAGGATTTCTCAAAGTCATCTATACCTTCACGGAAGTATACCCAGTTAATCTTGCCAATAGCTAGATGCATATTGGGAAAACTGGAATGTGACCCCTTGGCTTTATATTCTTCCCAGTGACTCGCTTCACCTCTAGGATTGCGTTGCTGCCAAATTTCCTGAGTAATTTGCTCTACATGGAGTAAGGGAATAATGCGTTTATTTCGGCGGAGTGCTAAGTCTATTTCTTTACCACAATAAAGGGAGTTGATTGAGTGAGGCGCAATGATAAAGAGAAAATTGTCTGATTTATCAATCCCATCATCTATTTGACTTTGGAAATCAACACCCAAAGGAATATCATTTTGGTCAAACCAAATTTTCAATTCTGCTTCTACAAGTCGCTGATGCAGCTTAGTTGCAAAATCTTTGCTATCTGCTCTTCCATAAGAAATAAATGCATCTTTAAAGCTATTCATATTGAGTATTAATGCTCGTTTTTAGAAATTGTTTGACATCACGCTCAAAATGAAAACCATTGACTTTAGTCAATAGCGATCGCCTGTGTCACTTACATTTAATTGATACAGTATAAGAGAACAAAGTAGCTTTTAGTATAGTAATAATACTTAAGAAAAATGGCGGAAATATGAAATTAATACAAAAATTCTGGAGATGGACATCAAAGCCAACTACCAACTAAAACATAGGGGGCCCAATAACGAGGGTGGTCATATTTGGGGTTTTTGAGTAGAGCTTGCTGTGCGAGACGAAGTGCTTCGGCTCTGCTGATGTTGGGTTGCCCTAGATGTGTATAAAATTCTTTAATGAATGGAACGCTGGCTTCATCGTCTAGATCCCATAAACTGGCGATCGCACTACTAGCCCCAGCTTGGACTGTAGTTCCAGCAATACCCATCACTTCTTGGTCATTACCTGTAGCTGTCTGGCAAGCACTAAGAACCAGTAACTCAATTCGGCGATGCCTGCGCCGAGCGAAGCTATCGCGCTTTTGCCCTTGGTTAAGAAACAATCGATCGAATTCATCTATCTTCAACTTTCCATCGGCTGTCACCACAAAAGTATTTTCTCGATTTGCACTAAATAGACCGTGGGTTGCTAAATGTACTACGTCAAAATTAGCAGCATTTAGTTTTTTGTTAAAATTGTTCGTGGTAAATTCTCGATCGGCGATCCAGTTAACGGCTAATCCCGTCTTTTTAATCTCCTTGATTTCTTGCTCAACATTTGCTAATCGAGAAAAGCCAGAAAGTTCTGTGTTATTTGGTGGTTGAGTTAAGCTGGCAGCCAAAACTTTGATTTTCGCTCTATCTAAAGGAATTGGTTCGCGTACTTGTAACCCCAAAGCTAAGGAGACAGCATATTTTTCTACTAGATACTGTTGTCCATCATAGAGACTAGCCATCGGAATTTTTCTTAAAGGGCCATCCAAAACAAAAATCAAATTTTTAATTTTGCTATCCTTTAACTCTTTTTCTATTGGTTGAATCAGCCAGTTATAAACTTTTTGACCATCCTGTTGTACTTCTTCATAACTACCATCTTCTTGCAGATTTTCATATAGTCGGCTGACAACTTCCTCAATTTTCTGTTGAGGCGGGGTAGCATAATGGCTAAGTTCTTGATTAGGTCGCTTCAGGATAACTTCTAAACGGTTATTCAAAATAATTACATAAATAACAGCAGATGTTTTATCTTTGGAGTCAATCACCTTATCGAGTGCTAATTTTGTATCTTCACAAGCTTGCCGCAAATAGTTTTGTAATTTCGCCACTTGCAGCGCTTCAATAACATTACGAGCCTGTGTTAAATTCTCTTGACTTGATGCTGATGATTGAAGTAATAAATCTACTAAACGGCGATATACAGGTTCTACGGTTTCCCGAAAAGAAAACTGCACATTTTTATTCGTAGCAATCAAATCGCTACGGATATTTTGTAGAGTATTAAATGCTTGTTGATAGGCAGCGATCGCTTCTGTCTGATCGCACTGGGGTTTACTTTGGCAAAGAATACGTCCCAGTTGCCACTGCCAACGATAGGCGATATCTGGCGCTTGAATTGACTGTGATAAATTCAGCGCCTGTCTGGTCAAATCCTGGGCTATAGACCATTGTTGAGATAATTCATATAGGTGTCCAAGATTACCTAATACAAAAGACTCTGAGCGTACATCTTGCAATTGTTGCGCCTGCTGACGTGCCACAGCCAGGATTTTACCAATTGTTTCGGGGTTGGGATTGGGGAATTTCTGCCTCATTTCTAAAAGGCGTTGAGCCAAATTTACCTGAGCGTAAATCGCCGAACGGCCAAGCGGCAGGCGAGCAATTTGACTTTGAATTTCGGGATACAATGCTTGAGCGGCTGGCCATTGTTCCAACTCAATCAACAGGCGTAAACAGTTAAGTTGGGCGGGGATTTTGCTAGTCGCAGTAGTTGATGAAACAGCTGCTTTTTCGTAATAAGCCAGAGCAGTGTTTTTTTGTTCTATGCTGCTACCGGGAATATAAGCGAGATTACCCAAACTCAGGTAAGCTGTAGCAATATTTTCTGCTGATTGTAGTTTTTCGGCAATCTCTAGACTTTGTTGTAAATGTTTTTTTGCCTGCTCGATATCGCCAGCCAGCGCCAGCGCCTCACCTAAGTTGCGAAAACTAGCCGCCTTAGCCAGAGAGTCTGGTTCTTTTTGCAGATCCGTTGTCAAACTCTGGAGTAGAGAAATCTCTCGGCGATAGAGTCCTAAAGCCTGCAATGCTTGTGCTTGGTTAATTTGGGTGAGGATAGCTCTATTGCTATCTTTTAATTGTTGGTAGAGCGATGCGGTTGTTTCCCAAGATGACAAAGCTGCTTGAGCTTTACCTTGTGCTAATTCCAGATTACCTTTAATATCCCAAACTTGCGCCCAAACTGGCAGACGTTGTGGTGAATTGGCAGTATTTTGTAAAATAGCGATCGCTTCTTCAATTGCCCCACTTGCTTCATCAATGCGGCCTAATTGGTGCAAGTTGAGAGCCAAATTACTCAGAATCACCGCCTTTTCTACTTGGTTCCCACTTGTTTGATAGGCTTGCTGTAATAGCTTTACTGCTTCTGCAAATCGTCCTGACATATAGAGATTTTTAGCTGCTTCCTCTTGAGAGGAAGAAGCAACCACAGATGCAGTCAACCCTTGACTTACTACATCACGAGCCACCACAGGCGAAACCAATATACACAGTAAAGTTGTTAGACAAGCCAAAACTCCATACCAGAATTTTTGGCGTTGTTTCTGAGAAAAAATTTTTACTTTTAGCATCAATCCCCGAATTAAAAAGGTGTATAGATCACAGAGAAATACAAACCGTTTTCTTGCCATGTTTTACCCTTTTGAGAATCAACTGATGTTAGCGGGATACCCCAATCAAAACGTGCAGTAAAATTATTACCCTGTCGCCACAGCAAGCCCATTCCGGTACTGATTAAAGTGTTATTACGGGGATTTGAGCCGCCATTATTCCAGCCAGTACCTATATCTACAAAAGGCGTGAGTTGCAAGACTCCTTGAGGAACTCGCAGAATCGGTAAGCGAATTTCTGCGGTTGCTTGCACACCATTATCTGTTAACAGTTGATCCTGACGGTATCCGCGCACAGTTGTTTGTCCACCGATGCCAAATTGTTCCAGTCCTAACAGTTTTCTATCTGCTAATTGCATATCAGCTTGCAGCAGCACTAAGGTATCAGGCGCTAGTTGGCGCAGCCATTGTGCTTGTCCTCGCCAGCTAAAAAAACGGCTATCAGGTTCATCTTGATTGATTGTGGCCCCTAAAATACCTAAGCCGAGACTAAATTGCGATCGCGCTGCTATTACTTGTTGGCTACTGCGTTGAGTCCATTCTTGAAAAAATCGGATAGCAGAAACCCTCGTCCTTCCTTGGTTATCAGCACCAACTGCTAGCGGAAACGCCCCGATGTCGTTATAACCTAGAAATGTTTGACTTGCTTGGTGGCTGGCGGTAATTCCTAAAGTGAACTCTTGGTTGGGAGTTTGTAAGAGGGGTTGACGGAAGGTTAATTCGTAGTAACTTGACTGAGAATTAATATCCAAGGGGTTAAAAGGACGTTCTATAACATCACTATTAGTATTGCCATAGGTAAAAATCAGCTTACCGTTGCGTGGGTTGACTGGTAGGCTATAGCTAACATCAAAGCCATTACTACCATCTGTATTGGTGTAACCAACACTTAAACCGTCTCCAAGCCCTAACAAATTGGCTTCGTTAACATTAATGCGCCGGCGAAAACTTCCCACACTCGGACTGCGTTGGTTATCTAGGACTAGCTGAGTGCTAAAAGAATCGGCTTCAGTAACTTTAACTTCTAAAATATTAGTACTCGGACGTATGCCAGCTTGTAAGTCAGTAGATATACTTTTAATTAAAGGATCGAGTTGTAATAGTTGCAATCCTACGAGTAGGCGATCGCGGGATAATGGTTTACCAGCAGCAATTGCCAAGCGATCGCGTATATAGCTGGGGTTGAGGCGGCGCGTACCTGTAACATTTATCTTTTCTATACTTCCTTCTACCGCCTGCATTACCACTACCCCTGCTTTCACAGTTTGGGGAGGAATAATTACTCCAGAGGTAATATAGCCTCTATCTATATATAATTTCGTCAGTTCTAAACGTAGCTTGAGTAAATCATTAAAGGTAATTTGACGTTTGAGGTAAGGAGCCGTCAACTTCGCCAGTTCTTGGGTGCTAAAAACTGTGTTCCCCACAAACTCAAACCGTTCTACAACCAACGTTTGTGCTAATGTCTGCGGATTAACATCTGGTTGAGTTGGTGACTGGGGTGCAGTGGGTAATAGTTGTTCTGGAGGCGGTAGTTCTGGTAGAGGTTGTGGCTGGGGTAGTGGTTGTATCGAAGGTGGTTTTACCTCAATGGGAGCCTGTTGAGCCGCTAACTGTTGTGGATAAATGCTGATATTTAACCCTGTACATAGGAGGAATACATAACCCCAATTTGCGAAAAGAATCCGACTGATAGATTTTGTTTTCTTAGAGGATGTTTGAAAAGTCGTCTTGTCGGTATAAAAAGTTCTAGATCCCCCTAAATCCCCCTTAAAAAGGGGGACTTCGATTCCGGTTCCCCCCTTAAAAAGGGGGGTTAGGGGGGATCTAAAAGTGCCTAAAATCACAGTGAAATACTTTTCAAACAACCTCTTAGAGATGATGAACGTATTGCCAGTCTGGGCCAGGTTTTGTGGTTGGTTTGTGACCCAATCTGAATAGTATTGATATAGATTGGGCGATCGCCTACCCAGCCAGTCGTTCATCATCGGACATTCCCTTGAGTAACATTACAGGCTTGAGTAGATAACCCCGACTGCAACAAAGTAGCCGTTGTTGATTGAGCAGTCAAAACAATATCTCCATTCGCACTGCGTACCATACCTACTGCTTCTACTAAAGGAGCGGAAATATTTGATGATAATTGCCTAAAATTCCTCTCAGTCATATTTTCCGAATCATTACTACCATTAACCGTATTATTTACTACCCATTCCGGTAAAATAGCCCCAGGCTTAAGAGTATCATCAGGACTGGGTGGTAATCCCCCACGTCCAGTAATCACAAACTCACTTTGTCCTTTAGCAACGTTACTGTTGCGATCGCAACTTTGGGCAATCAATCTAGACGGATCTACTAGATTTGTCGGCAGTGCGACAAGCCCCTGGCTAGGGTCAATACTGAGAGTATTAAGGGATACTTCCCCATTGTCACCCACATCGGAACTGGCACTGATGTCGCTGATGCCGTTGTCTTTAAGATTGCTCAGTTCTGCTGAACTCAAATTTTCCTGCTTTTTAAATCCTAGAATACGGTTAGCATTAATCTCAATCCTGCCACCCTTACCGCCAAAGGCATTGGCAATAATATCGCTGTTTTCTGATGGCACTGCTATGACAAATCCATCCTTGGCAGTAATTGTGATACTACCGCCATTACCACCAATTCCTTCTTGACCGGCTGTAGTGGAAATTTTGCTTTGGCGACGAAGTAGCAAATTATTTGTTGTGATGTTGATATCTCCTGCATTGCCAGAATTATTATTAGTATTGATTTCCGACTTCTGATTCAGAAACAAGCTGCGTGTGGTGATATTAATATAGCCATTATTTCCTTGGCTAGATATCTTACTGCCATTGAGAATCGATATTTTATCACTAGCATTAATTGTGATATATCCTGCAATCTCTGAACCTTTACTATCAGTATTAATTTGAGATTCTTTATCCATAAGAAAGCTTTTAGGCGTATATCTATCACCAATATATATATTTCCCTTATTTCCATTACTAAATATCTTACTGCCGTTGATAATGGATATTTGGTCACTAGCATCAATGCTGATATTTCCTGCATATTCTGCTGAATCCTTACTATTCGTATTTATTTCTGAATTATCAATAATAATGCTCTTAGGGTTATCTATATCATTAATACCACTCAATCGTAATTTATAAGTATTCAATAGTACTTTATCATTAATACCAATCAATATAAATCCATTATTTCCCTGACTAAATATCTTGCTTTTGTTGAGAAAAGATATTTTGTCACTAGCATTAATGATGATACCTCCTGCCTCATCTAAATTATTACTATCCGTATTTATTTCAGAATTATTAATAATAACGTTTTGAGGCGTATATATCTTATTACGATCAACCTCAAAATTTATTGGATCATCATTATCAGTCGATATTATTAGATTAATACCAATGAGTAGTAATCCATTATTTCCCTGACTAAATATCTTGCTGTTGTTGAGAAGAGATATTTTGTCACTAGCATTAGTTATAATATATCCTGCATAGCCAGAACCATTGTTAGTGGTAGTTAATTGAGAATTATTTAAATTAAGTGAACCTTTCGTAGAATTAATGGTGATGTTACTATTATATTCTTCTATCTCATTATTACTAATGGCTTCTATATTACTATTAGAAACAGATATATCTCTTAACGCTTGAATCGAGACGCTTCCAGCAATTCCATTATTGGGAGATTTAGATATAATATCCGCGTTTATATCAATTTTTCCTTCCTGACTGTTCAGATAAATATTGCCACCATTGCCATTAACACTACCATTTACATTAGATAACAGATTACCTTGAATCAAGATATTTTTATTTGCTAGGAGCCTAATACTACCCCCTGTTCTGTTTTTTTCTACAAAATCATAAATATCAGTTAAAATTGTCCCATTAGTTGTAATATCACCCCGCGAATCAACAGCGACATCGCCATAAGTGCTAATCACTCCAGTTGTAATATCACCTGCCAATGCATTGGGATGATACTGGTTAGTTATAAGTATATTTCCACTGTTAGATTGACTGCCTGAAAAATTACGAATACTACCTTGAATGCTAATATTTGCATTTGTTGGAGTATTGGTTGTCGTAGGATTTTGCAGATTGAAGCCAATAGGTAAATTTGGTGTAAAGTTTGGAATGCCAATATAATTGGAATCTACCCCTGCTCTAATGTCTAGAGTTGGTGTTTGACTACCATCAATATTTATCTCTGTTTCTTCATCTGATAGCGTGACGGTTTGTTGAAGAGAATTGCTTGTGCTGTCTACGCCAGTGATTTTAACGTTACCCGAAATATTGACACTCCCACCCGCCAGAATGTGCAAAGATGCACCTTCGTAACTATCAAAACTCACATCCCCAGTAGCGCGAATTACCGGATGGTCAGGACTAAACAGATTACCTAAATCGCCGTTTAACTTTTCTATCCTAAAATTACCCCCAGCCCAAAAATGTGCATCGCCACCAATAATATTTTCAGACTGCAACACCATATCGCCACCAGAGTAAAAGCCACTATCTGGGTGATTTAAAGCAGAGATATCTACTTTCTGATTACCTTGCGCCAGCAAATTCCCACCCGCAGCCGCAATGAAAGGATTAGTTGCGCTATCTCTAACTTTTAAAGTGTCCTGCGCCTGTAATGTTAAATTCCCACCAGTTTGGAGTTGTCCTTGTAAATCCAGATTTCCTGCACTCAGCGTCAAATCCTTTCCTGTTACCAAATTCCCTTGATTGGTAACACTTGCCGTTTGCTGTAAACCATACTGCACACCCACAGGTACACTCATTGTTAACAGTGGCGGCGCTTGGGGATTAGTAGCACTAAATTCACTACCATCAGGAAACTGAAAACTGTTAGCTGTGGTAGCTAGGAATGAACCTTGAATATCTAACTGGGCATTTGTCCCAAAAATAATGCCCTTGGGATTGAGCAAAAATAGATTAGCTGCACCATTTACGCCCAAAGTGCCCAAAATATTAGAGGCGTTACCGCCAGTAACTCGACTAAAAATATTAGCAATGCCCGTAGGGTTGGCAAAATATAGCCGTTGCCCATTGTTGACATTAAATTCTGCAAAACTGTGAAACAGGTTGCTTCCCCGTTGGACACCACCTTCAATTAAGTCAGCCCCATGTTCCTTAATGTTGACACCAGTCGTAACACGGGAGCTTTCATTTCCCAACGTAGTATCAGGTATAATCTGTGCTAAACAAGGGTTACTAGTCAATATCGATACTACGGCTACTGGGATTATGGTTCCTAGCAAAAGGAACAATCCAGCCTGGGACTGAGTAAAGTTCCTGCTGTTATTCACGGTGGATTTAAGGTTATTTTACTTAAAGACTAAGCATAAGTTGTTACCAATTAAAAGCGATACACTATACTTTGTCAAGAATTTACATACTGATTTTTTTTGATCTAGAGAACCGCCTCCATCTTGGTTGGTATCCGCTTTGAGCAACACACGCGCATGGTTAATTTTGTATGCAGCCGTTTTACCTATAGTTGTTAATTTTTCTAAGTATTCTCTTTCTTCCGCCGTTAGGGAGACAACGTAAATATTAGAGAAAGGGTTGCTCAACTGATTAACGAGTTCCTAGTAAATTTATGATCGAAGTGACACCAAAGCAACAAATTTTTATGCAAGATGATGTGACTATACGTTTACGTCGTTTAGCTACACACTTGTCGCAGATTCAATCTTTATTGACTCAAAACTCATCAGAGGATTTAATACTGGCTTTGGTCGATGAAAGCAGATACTTTATTGAATGGACTGTCCCAGACATGGTAAAGGCAGATGATATTGACCGAGCCTGTGAGTTAGTTGACTTAGTTCGTCTTCTGACTCGTTGGTTATTCCATTGGGACAATATTTGGACTGATGCCGAACAAAAGCAATCTGTGTCTCTTCAAGCTTCATATTGGTTACAGCGAGTTTTGGAAATATCGCGCACAGAACCGGTATCATTGAGTGCCTGATGTCTATGAAGCCTTCTTTCGCTTCACTAAAACCGAGCGCAAATACCGCCGACACTCCCCCTCTCCCCGATATATGAGAATCCGCAGCGCCTCTATTTCCTGCATCGGAGAAACACAAATTTCAGCGATTGCAACAATTAGATTCTGTTGCTTTTGCACATAAGGCAGTTGGGATAAGCAGAGGGGACAAGGGGACAAGGTGACAAAAGTTTAGAACTTACAACAAGTCTTTCCCCTTGTCCCCAATTCTCTTTGTCACCTTGTCCTCTTCCTCATGCCCGATGCCTAAAATTCGCGTTGTGAAAAGATAAAAATAGCGATCGCTAACAACATGGTACTATAAAGTAAGCCGTAACCAGCATTCATAATCAGTGCAGTGGTGTCAGGTAGTGCTTGCAGACCATAAACGGCATCATTTTTCAAATCTAATCGAGATAAATCTGGCAAGAAAAGAAACAAAGCTTGAGTTAGACGTTCCATACCAGGGTTACGGCTAAGACGACCAAGTTGTACTAAATCTTGAGTAATATTTCCGATTAAATATACTGCAAAGGTTAAAACAGTCGCTAGCAGAGAAGCAGTAAAAACACCGAAGGTAATAGCTACGGCAGTAATTAATGACAACTGCAAAAATAAGAAAATTGCAGCAATTAAAATGCTTACCGTAGAATGAGGAATGTTACCAAATTGCAGAAATAGCAGATAAATTACTGTCATTGTGGCGACAAGCACAGCTAGGACTGCGGATAAACCCAAGTATTTGCCGACGATAATTTCACTGCGACTAACAGGTTTAGCAATTAATACTAAGATAGTGCGTTTTTCAATTTCTTTATTAATTAGCCCCGTACCAATAAATATCGTAATAATTAACCCGATGGCATTCATCGCTGCCATCCCAAAGTCTAAAAACATTTTATCTTCAGCCGTAGCTGCAAATTCAGGAAGGAGGCGGGAGGCAATGACGAGTACTAGCGCATAAAAACCAATAATATATAGGATGCGATCGCGTACCACTTCCTGAAACACATTCTTTGCCAATACAAAAATTCTGTTAATAGTCATTTGTCATTTGTCATTTGTCATTTGTCATTTGTTATTGGAAGAGGCAGAGAGGTAATTTTATTATTCTTCCCCTGCCACTCCTCACTGCTGCGGAGGCGGTGAACCAGAAATTAATTTACTGGCGCGATCGCATTCAATTTCTGCAACTGTAATCTTATTCTCTGAATTCTTGACTACTGCAACTGGTTCAATGCGACAAGATTTTTTTAAGTAATAGCCCCGTGGGTTAGAACTTGGGCCTATCCAAATACTTAATAAATCTAATATATATCCAGACTTTGTATTAGCTACACGCGGTTCAACGCGCCATAGTTCGTTCTCTTCATATTTACTCAGGTTCTTTTTAATAATTTCCCTACCCAGATTTCCTACCCGCTGTTTCGCATCTAGCAACCATTTCTCTACTTCTGACCAAGGTCTTTGGGCTATTTGTTCTATTACTATTGGTTGAAGTTTCTCTAGAATTACAACACCGTTTTGGGGAATTTTTACTGCCTTTTCTGTTCTGACAACAAAGGTGCTATGTTTAAAAGTATCTGCCTGTAAACTGGGATATTGTCGTAACCAATTATCCGTTACAAAGTGAAACTGAATCCAGCAACTTAGTAGCATACTACTAGCAACTAAAATTATGATTCTTTGGCGGTCTTCTGGCTTAGGAATACGAGCTTTTGCATCGGTGTCATTTCCTTCAATAAACTCTGGTATTGCTGTAATTAGTGCTGAAATTGTCGGCCAAAAAACGATTGTTCTGGGTGTAATTATATCTCGTTGATCTCCAAATGCAAAAACACTCACTAAGAATCCGGTGATTACTGCCCCGACTGGCATAAAAGTACCAGGAACCCTCAAAGGATCTTCAGTTGTATACCAAGCTGTACCAGCAATTAAAAATAACCAACCGAAAAAGGCAATTATATCTTTGATATAACCTGTGGCAAAATATGAGAGTAACCAAGAAAAAATACTTAAATAAATAAATGTCTGCCAAGAATAAGCTTTGGGTGGAACTAATATTTTCCTAATTCCTGCATAAAGTCCTTCAGCAAATTTAAAAACCCCAAAGACATCTTTTAGTAGCGTATTCATATTCCTCCTTAAAGCTGACTAATTAATAATTTCCCTCTAAACTCAACAAGTAATTTCTTGCTATTTGGAACGAAATAATAAAATAACGGTTATTGCACTATAGCTCAGAGAATTTGCTATTAGTATAGTAGTAACTAAATTAGTATTTTGGAAATTTAGGGTGGTAAAACGACGCCGTTGCAGGCGTTGAGATGTTTGAGGTTCCTCTTCTTTTTTCACAAATGATTCATTTAATGAGAATAACAAAACCCTTAAAATGAAAAATTTCATCAAAAACGTAGTAAAAAAAATTATACAAGCAGTTAAAATAATTAAACTCTGTGTATTCGCCGATTTAAAATTATTAAAAAATATATAGTTAATTAATTCTGATTTAACCTGTATTGGCAACATTGGTTCGGATACAAAAAATATGAACCAACCAATGACACTGGAAAACAGATTAATAGAAATTGCGTAAAAAGTACTGGTTTTTTTGTCAAATTTTAGTCGAAAATGCAAAACATAAGCTTCGATGGGGATGGCAATCAGTACAAATAAAAAGTCAAACAGAAATCCACCAATGGGAAAAACCCCGGGAAGCATCCAATTGTCGGGCATAAATGGTTAAGGGTAAGGGTTAACTGTAGTGAGTATAACTGGGATAGTAAGGGTGATGGGGGAAATTATCCCATTGTTCTTGTCCTTTACTATGGGAGTGTGCCAGTATTCCTCTATTGATATTAGACTTCTTGCAGAAATTAAAAAAAGAACCCCACCCCGCCTTTGACTTACGTCAAATTCTCCCCTAAGAGCCTGCTCTTAGGGCTTGGGGGGGGGTGTTAAGGGACTTTTGCAAGAGACTCCACGAACAGAGTCCACAACGAAGTAATAAAAATATCTCTTTCCCACTCCCCACTCCCCACTCCCCACTCCCTATTTTCAAGCTAGGTCTATTGGTAAGATTAAAGACTGCCATAGTTATAGCTTTTCGAGAGATGACAAGGAACGGTATTGGGATTCGGACGGCGCAAGTGCGTCAAGAACGGCTTATTGGTCAAATTCACGTCTACGATGGTCTGGGTAAAGGTAAATCTCAAGCGGCTTTGGGGGTGGTTTTGCGCTCCATTGGCTTGGGAATAAATACGCCTAGCAATTCTAATCGTGTTTTACTGTTGCGGTTTTTAAAAGGGCCAGAACGTGATTATGACGAAGATGGCGCGATCGCAGCTTTACAACGCGGGTTTCCCCATTTAATTGACCAAGTTCGTACCGGGAGAGCAGAATTTTTTGGGCATGAGGAAATTACCACTTTTGACCGAGATGAAGCAATGCGGGGTTGGGATGTTGCTAAAGGTGCGATCGCTAGTGGTTTATATTCAGTTGTCGTCTTGGATGAAATTAACCCAGTTTTGGATTTAGGTTTGCTACCAGTGGATGAAGTGGTAAAGACATTAAAATCCAAACCCCAAGAGTTGGAAATCATTGCTACCGGACGCGCCGCACCCCAAAAATTGCTCGATATTGCAGATTTGCACTCAGAAATGAAACCTCATCACCACCCAACAGCCAAAGCCCTCTTCCTGGAAGGGATTGAAATTTATACTGGTGCTGGTAAAGGCAAGTCTACTAGCGCTTTGGGCAAAGCTTTACAGGCGATTGGTAGGGGAATTAATCATCCAGGGTCTACTCGTGTGTTGATTATGCAATGGCTTAAAGGTGGTAGCGGCTACACAGAAGACGCAGCGATCGCCGCTTTACAACAGTCATATCCAGAAGTGGTGGATCATCAGCGTTGCGGTGGAGATGCGATCGTCTGGCGAAATTCCCGACAAGAATTAGATTATGTAGAAGCCGAACGAGGTTGGGAAATTGCCAAAGTTGCGATCGCCTCTGGATTATATAAAACTATTATTCTCGATGAACTCAATCCCACCGTTGACTTAGAACTACTCCCCGTTGAACCCATTGTCCAAGCTTTACTCCGCAAACCCCGCGACACCGAAATCATTATCACTGGTCGCTGTCAAAATCCACCCGCGTACTTTGATTTGGCTAGCATCCACTCAGAGGTTTATTGCCACAAACACTATGCAAATCAAGGTGTAGAACTTAAACGAGGTGTAGATTTTTAGGCATTGCTGATTAGTTGATATGCTAGATTCTCTAAAAACATAACAAATTTGTTTACCAAAATGGTAAACTTATATTAGTATAGCGACGCATGGAAATAACCTTCGCTAACAGCAAACTGCAAAAGCTATGCCAACAACAAGACTTAGCGCAAAAAAAATTGGGTGCAAACTGTGCAAGGAAATTGACAGCCCGATTGGCTGACCTTGCAGCTGTTAGCTGTGTCAAGGAATTGTTTGCAGGTCATCCCCATCCCTTAAAAGGAGATCGTACAGGTGAATTTGCAGTAAATCTAGAAGGTGGTAAGCGACTTGTATTTAAGCCAGATAACGACCCCATCCCCCTTACCGAGGATGGAAGCATTGATTGGTCACAAGTTACTGCTGTTTGTATTGTTTTCATTGGAGATTACCATGATTGAGACAACCCGTACCTTTACTCCAGATTGGGTATCTCCTCCCGGTGATACCATCGCTGATATATTAGAAGAGCGTGATTGGACACAAGTACAGTTAGCAGAGCGATTAGGCTACACTACAAAACATATCAGCCAACTCATCAACGGCAAAGCACCTATTAACGAAGAAACAGCCCTGAAGCTAGAACGAGTTTTAGGGAGTACAACAGCATTTTGGCTCAATCGTGAAGCTCAATATCGCGCCGCTTTAGCAAGGAAAGAAGAAGAAAACCGCTTAAAGGATTGGACATCTTGGTTAGATCAGTTACCAGTCAAAGACTTGATGAACCAAGGTGTAATTCCTAAGTGCCGTTTAATTGATAAGAATAAGCCTGGTTTGGTAAAAAAGTTACTGCAATTTTTTGGTGTTGCCTCGCCGGAAGATTGGCAGAATTATTATGCAGGTATGGAAGTTGCTTTTCGTCGTACACGCGAAAAGCAAAGCGATGTTGGTGCTATTTCTACTTGGCTACGGTTGGGGGAAATAAAAGCAGAACAACTAGATTGTCCCAAGTACAGTAAACCAAAATTTGAAAAGGCAGTGCGGGAAATTCGCACTTTGACGGTGTTACCGCCAGAAGAGTTTGAACCACAAATGCAAAAGTTGTGCTGGGAAGCAGGGGTTGTGCTTGTTTTAGTACCATCAATCAAGAAAGCGCACGTCAGTGGTGTTGCACGCTGGTTAAACCCGCATAAGGCGCTGATTCAACTTTCGCTTTACGGTAAAACCAATGACCGCTTCTGGTTTAATTTTTTCCATGAAGCAGCACATATCTTGCTACATGATAAGGAAAATATTTTTCTTGATGAATGGGACAGTGGGGAAAGTTTGAAATCGGAGCAGGAACGCCAAGCAGATCAATGGTCGCGGGAATTTTTGATCCCACCTGAGTATGACGGGGAATTAGCGCGGCTTAAATCGGAAAATGATGTGATTGATTTTGCGAAACGCATCAGTATTAATACTGCTATTGTTGTAGGTCGGCTGCAACACGATCATCTAATTGATCCGTGTTGGATGAATAGTTTAAAGCTGAATTTGCATTTTCAAGGCATAGAATAAGCGGACAATAATATAAGTCGATATGTTGAAAATAGGTGGAAATATTTGAAGTTTGGCACATTAGCGGGAATTTGTACTTTCGGGTAGGAGAATATTTTGCACAAAGCGATCGCGTCCTGCTGCCTTTGCTTGATACAACGCCCGATCTGCTGTGGCAATCATTTCTTCTAAGTCAGAATCTGGCTGAGGAATTTCTGTCGTAAACCCAACACTAATAGTTACATAAGAACTAACTTGGGAATTTTGATGAGGAATTGCTAGTGCTCGGACAGCATGACAAATTTCGTCGGCAACATGAGTCACCCCTTTGGTGTCTGTGTTAGGTAAAATTACAGCAAATTCTTCCCCACCATAACGGGCAACTAAATCTCCAGGACGTTTAATCATATCTTTGATGGCTTGAGCAATTTTCTGAAGACAGTGATCGCCTACCCGATGACCATAGGTATCATTATATAATTTGAAGAAATCAACATCGCAAAGAATTAGAGAAAGGGGACGTTGCTCGCGTTTTTGGCGCTGCCACTCTTGGGAAAAATACTCTTCAAATCGTCGGCGATTAGCTACTTGAGTTAATCCATCGATAGTAACTAATCGCTGCAATTCCAGATTCACGGCTTCCAGTTTTTGCTGCAACTGAGATTGCTGAATCAAGCGTTTTACCCGTTGTCGCAAAACTGGCCAGTGAATCGGTTTGGTAACAAAATCAATTGCTCCCACTGCAAATGCACGGTCAACTGACTCTTGATCTTCAAGTCCTGTAATCATTAAAACTGGAGTGCGCTTGTTGCAATCTAGAAGCTCCAACTGAGTGCAACACTCAAATCCATCCATATCCGGCATTATGGCATCAAGGAGTATTATATCAGGGTGCAATTGGTTAAAAACATTTATTGCTTCTATGCCATTTTGAGCTTCTGCTATTTGATAGCCTTCCCGCTCTAAGAAATGCCGCAATATCAGGCGAATAAAAGGTTCATCATCAACAATTAAAACTAAAGATTGGCTTTCTTGAGCAGTGGCTTTCATGGTGCTTCCTTGGCAAGTTCTTTTTCTAAGGCAGTTTTAACTTGTTCATACTCCTGATACAGTAGTGAAAGTAATTCTAGATTGTTTTCTAAGTTACTACTGCGTGCCTGTACTTCTAGCACCTTGCAAAGGTGAGCTAGGGCGATCGCTCCAATAGAAGCACTGCTGGACTTGAGTTTGTGCGCGGTCTTCCATATAGTCTGGATATCCTGAGTTGCGATCGCTGTGCTGATATGTTGCACTAGTCTAGCTGTCTCTGTAAGATAACACTCAATTAGTTCTGCAAATGCCAGACGATCTCCTCCAAGCATATTCTGCAAGGATTGGAGGATTTTGGCATCAATAGCGCTTTTTAATGTTTGGTTTTCCCCTGACTGTAAGATATTTGACGAAGGTTGTAATTCTAGGCCCATCACTTCCTTTTGTTTTTCGATGGAAGTGAATTCAGAATTTCTTTGGCGTGGACATTTGCTGAGTGCCTGAGCTAACTCTTGCAATTGAATGGGTTTGCTAATGTAGTCATCCATACCAGCCCCAAGACAAACTTGGCGATCGCCCCGCATGGCATTAGCAGTTATGGCGATGATATGGGGACGAAAACCTACCCCCCATTCTTGACAGATTCTCCGAGTTGCTTCTAAGCCATCCATTTTGGGCATGTGAACATCCATCAACACTACGTCAAATCGCTGTTTTTGCAGAGCTGCGATCGCTTCTAGCCCATTGCTGACGACATCTGCACCATAACCTATTTTCTGTAACATCAGTAGGGCAACTTTCTGATTAACAAGCGTGTCCTCTGCCAGAAGAATCCGCAGTGGCAATCGATGGCCCAAATGCCGATCTACCAAGGTAAAATGAGAAATATTGGCTAGGATCGGCTGATTTCCTAAAACATGAGTAATAACATCGTAGAGTTGAGAGTGTTTGATGGGTTTACTCAAAGAAGCAGCAAACTGGACATCATTAAAGTCAGAAGAAGTTTCTACTTTTGCTAAAGAGGTCATAATCACCAAAGGCAGATTTTGACAACCAGATTGCTTGCGGATTTGACGAGCTAGGGTTATCCCATCCATTTCCGGCATCTGCATATCTAAAATAGCAAGATCAAACTGCCTTCCCTGAGCAAGTTGAGCCAAAGCTTCTTTACCAGAGTTGGCAGCATAAGTTTCCATCTTCCAACACTCAGCTTGCAAGTTGAGAATTTGGCGATTGGTCAGATTGTCATCTACAATCAATAGTCGCTTGGACGCAAGTAGCGGCGAAGTGCTTAATTCAGCTTGTACTGACTGAACAGCTACTTTGGTAATAATGGTGAAGTAAAATCTTGAACCCGGTGAAGAGTCAGAAGATGATAATAATTTTCCATTATCCCATGTAGGGCTAGGATTGCCACCAATAAATCCCTGGCTTTCTACCCAAAGAGTGCCGCCCATCATTTTACTAAGCCGCTTACTAATCGCCAGTCCTAGCCCTGTGCCACCATATCGTCGAGTCATGGAGACATCAGCCTGAGTGAAGGGTTGAAATAACCGCTCTATTTTCTCTGGTGCGATGCCAATACCTGTATCTTTGATCGCAAATTGAATTTCGTAGAGAAGTTGCTCTTTTTCAACAGGTATCGGGGATTGGGAAGAAGTTTTTTTATTCAACTCAAGAGTCCCCAGTTCAACACAGAGTACTACTTCTCCGGTTTCGGTAAACTTGATCGCATTATTGAGAAGATTCATCAAGACTTGGCGCAGACGAGTCAAATCACCGACGATCTGAATGGGAACTTGAGGTTGGATCAGATAAATTAGTTCGATATCTTTTTGGGCAGCTTTCGGAGCTAAAAAGAAAATAGCTTCTTCCACACAAGCTCTCAAATCAAAAGGCTGTTCTTCTAATTCCAGTTTGCCCGACTCAATTTTAGAGAAATCTAGAATATCGTTGATGATGGTGAGTAAAGTATCTCCGCTACTGTGAACTATTTCCACAAAGTCTTGCTGTTGAGGTGTGAGGTCAGTATCCAGCAGTAGACCTGTCATAGCAATAACAGCATTCATTGGAGTCCGAATTTCATGGCTCATCATCGCCAAAAACTCACTTTTTGCCCGATTTGCGGCTTCTGCCTGACGTTTTGCCTGCTCCAAGGCAAAATTTTTCAAGGTAAGTTCTTCACGTTGGCGCGTTTCTTGTTCCAGTAAGTGAGCTTGTGCTAGAGCAATACCTAGTTGAGCCGCCACAGCTTCTAGTAATTCGATTTCCTCTTGTGTCCACTGGCGAAAATAGCTGCACTGATGTAAGCCGATCGCACCATTGGGTTCTCCTTGATAGGAAGTGCGGATCGACAGCATAGACTTCAGACCAATTTCTCGGCAGATAGGTTCAGCCATTTGGAGTAAAGGCTCAACGTACACATTTGGAGAAGCGATCGCGCCTTCTTGGGTCATCATCTGCTCGGTATGGGGATTGTTAGTCATGGGAACTTCCAATTTCAATACAGAGCAGTAACCAGGAAATATATTATATTCTGCTACTAAGGGAATTTGCGGTGTGGGGTAACTAATGTAAGAGTGGATCAGACAGCGATCGGCTGCAAATGCTTGTCCAATTTGGGTAGCAGCCGTCTCAAAAATTTTGCTGGTATCCAAACTTTGACGAATTTCCTGAGTAATTTGTTCAAGTAGTAGGGTGCGATGTAATTGCCTTTGCAGTGCCTCTTTAGCTCGTTTATTTTCGGTAATGTCGTGATTGATGCCGACAGTGGCAACAGTTTCCCCCTGTTCATCCTGTAGAGCAACTACGGTTGTTTCGCAAATTCTCTCACTGCCATCTTTGCAAATAAAGTGTATTTCCCCTGACCAGCGTCCTTGCTGGTTGACTGTTGACAAAATGTTGGCGCTTAATGTTGCAGCTACTTCCGGCTGATGCAAAATACTCGGATGTTTAGCCAAAATCTCGGCTTTGGTATAGCCAAACATACTTTCGGCAGCAGGATTCCAGTCAATAATACTTCCGGTTAAATCTGTGATAATTACGCCATCATGCATATTTTCAAAAGTGAGAGCTTGCCGGCGCAGACTGGCTTCGGCTTGCTTGCGTAAGCAAAGCTCGTTGTAGACATCGCTAATATCTCTCTGAATGCCAATGAAGTGGCTTAACTTGCCATTGTCGTCATGAATAGGAGAAATACTCAATTCATTCCAAAACAAAGTGCCATCTTTGCGATAGTTGCGGAGAACAACTTTGCAACTTCTTCCAGATTGCATAGATGAGCGCAATTCATTAAGTGCTGGTTGCTGGGTATCTGTGCGTTGCAAAAATCGACAGTTTTGTCCAATTACATCAGTAGCACTGTAGCCTGTTATTTGCTCAAAGGCAGGGTTAACGTAAAGAACTGGATTGTAGGCGAGTCTGGCATCGGCAATCATAATTCCATTACTGGTAGCGGCAAGTGCCTTCTCCCTTAGTCTCAAGGTTTCTTCAACCAATTTCAAATCAGTAATGTCAAACATAAACCCCCTCAGCCCGATCGCAGTTCCGGCTGACTCAACGACACTAACAATGTCTCGCAGCCAAACAACTCGCCCATCAGCAGCTAACATCCGGTATTCCAATTCGTGATTTTCGCACCTAGCAGTTGCTTCTTGACAAAAACCTTGAGACTTTTCCTTGTCATCTGGATGCAGATGATTAACCCAAAAATTTTCCTCGTACCACTCTCTGATCGGATAATTTAGCAAGTCTACCGCTTGCGGCCCTACGTAAATAAATCGCCAAGTTTTCAAGTCTAATTCCCAAGGGATGACTTTGACAGTTTCCAATAGCTGTCGCAAACGATTTTCACTGGCGATCAGGGCAATTTCTACCTGTTTCTGTTCAAAAATCCTTTGAGTTAACTCCTGATTAATTGCTGTTATTTCTTGGTTTCTTGCATTCATTGCCAAGGCAAAATAGATTGATAATGTCAGCGTGACAACAACTAATAACCCTGCAATCAACTCTACTTGTGTTAATAACCCCGGATTTGGGATTAAAAGTCTCTGCCAGAGTAGGAATACAGAGATTGAGAAGAAGATCCCCAGCAACAGCGCTAGTAATTCTCGTTGACGGAAAGATATCACATTGAACAAGTCATATCGGTGCTGTTTTACCACTTATTAACTCTCTAGCACTTTCAGGTCTTATTGCACTAACTTTTACTTTTAAATAATCTAAAATATCAGTAGCAAGGGGGCAATTACGGAATTTATTTTTAGTTTATATGAAGGTACTACAAACCAAAACATCCCCGACTTCTTGAAGGAAGTTGGGGATCTAAGCCTGTCGCTGGAAAGCAAGTTAAATATAGTGGTTCCTGCAAATTTTATCTAGGCTACATCCGCGATCGCAAAAAAAGGGTAATGGAGATTAAAAACCAATAGAGTCCAGATCAGCCCAAAACCGAGATTCGCGTCTTGATTTATCTTTAACCCAAGCGTATTTGGATTAAAAACAAGGGTTAACAAAGTTTGGGGGTTTAAGTAAAGAGCCTAACGACGGCAGAACGTTTTGTGTCGGGGTCTAAATCCCCGTCACAAAACGTAATTGCGAATTGCGAATTGGTTTAATGCCTATGCTTGTACTTTAAATTATAGCTTCTTGGCGTTGACAATCAAAAACAACCATGTAGGAAGCATTTGGTATTTCTTGAGGAAGGTGTCGCATATAGCCATCGGCATCAGAACGGCTGCGGAAGCGAGCAACAATCTCCCGTTGCGTATTCGGCAGTTGACGAGCGATCGCCCAAGAATTGAGGCGTTCTTTATACGCAATAGTCTGATTGTCTGATTGGGATGTTTTGTTATCCGTATTTTCTGGCATAATTATGTTAACCGTATGAAGTTTAATCAAGGACGTTAATTAGTTTCTAGGTAGGAATGCACTAACGCTTTTTTTAATGCTGCTGCCACCTTGTTACTCGATTATTTATAAATTGTCAACACTGAGCGCTATATTTTAGACCAATTAAGTTGGAATTTTCAGGTGGCAATGAATCTCAAAGCCTTAACTTGCAATTGTTTCCAGGATACAACAATGTTCAAGCAGAAAGTTTAGCAATTATTGGGTTTGCATGATTTGTATGCATATACATAAGTAAAGTCCGCATCAATGGTAAAACAAATATTAATGTCTGAAAAAGTACAATTAAAATCTGAAGATACTTGTAAAAGCTAGATCCTCCCCAACTCAGTTTTTGAAGGCTGTTGCGAACGCTCGCAATGACTATGAAGAAGGGGAAGGGGAAGGGGTCTTGGGGTTCCCCATATTTAAAAATAGGGGTTTGAAGCATCGACGCGGCTTACTTATCGCACTACGTGGCGGGTAAAATCTTCTTTTAATATTCTCCGCAATTAAGATAGGGGCTTTGTACCGTGTAGGGAAAAGTTTTAACTTTAATTCCTTTACCCCAACCCCAAAACCCCTTTTTGGTAATTAATTTTGTGTGGTTACTTATAAACCTAAATTTAATTGACGGTGCAGTTTTAAAAGTGTCACTTACTAAACTCGCTTTTTGATTGAAGCAGTGATACTATTTATTTGTGTGAGGAGCAAGTTAAAAATAAAAAGCGCCTGGGGTGGAAACACGGCAACACTCCCAGGCGCTTTTTAATTGGTGCACAGAAAAAAGTCTTTGCAGATTCGCCAGAACCGATTGCTATGCATGGGATGTAGCAATAGCCCAATCTAAAATCTAAAATTCCTTAAGCCGCACCAAATTCAGTTTGTAAGGCTTCATCGTTATTATCAGCGATCGTTGCCACAATGGTAATTAGCCGAGACACTTCGCCAGGAGATAACTCTGCTAAAGTACGTGTCGATATTACAACCACCCGGTTTTCAATAATACCGAAACGCGCTTCAAAAGTACTAGAGCAGTTTAACTCCAAAAGATACCGCATCAACTTAGGTTCATTTTTGGCTGGTAAATTTAGCACCGCAGACCAAACCGTTATTGTGTCTTCATCGGTTGTCCCGTTGAGTTGGACAAATACTTCCACACTTCCATACTTAAACTTCCAGAGATAACCACCCTCTGGAGTTTGGCTAACCATCGCACTATCATCTTGTTCTAAAGAGTCGATGACATTTTCAATGACCTCAAGATGGTTAATGCTCGTCGTCTCGCCGATTAAAGCATTAACGGATTCGTTATTAGTTAGGGTTTCTGGGTAGCTTGTCATACAGATTTTTTCTCAACATACTCGCTCTACACATACTTTATAACTTGTGGACGTAGTTGTAGGGGCAATTCATGAATTGCCCCTACTGATTGTACGGTTCTTCCCGCGACCATCTGGTATTATTGTGGAAAAATGAAAAACTCCATCCCCTTGTGGGTGGAATTTTTGGGTATGGGGAATGGGGAATGGGGAATGGGGAATGGGGCATGGGGAAGAAATTACCAATGCCCAATGCCCAAAGTGGCGGGGCGGCTGTCCCTCTTTACCCACTCAAGGGAATTGAGTTTCCCGCCGCTTTCAATGAATGACGATTAACTCAACCTACGTCATCATGGGCAAAGCGGTTAAAGAGGAAGTCTAAGGCATAGTTACGCAGTTGGTAATATTGTGGATCTTCCATAATGCGGCTGCGATCGCGGGGACGAGAAAAAGGAATTTCCATAACTTCACCAATCTTTGCATGGGGGCCATTGGTCATCATTACCAATTTATCTGCTAAAAATAGTGCCTCGTCGATGTCGTGGGTAATCATCAGCACTGTACAACGGTTATCGCCCCAAATTTTCAGCAATTCTTCCTGTAATTCTTCTTTAGTGATGGCATCCAGCGCCCCAAATGGTTCATCTAAAATTAAGACTTTCGGACGAATCGCCAAAGCACGGGCGATAGAAACCCTTTGTCTCATCCCGCCAGACATTTGCATTGGTTTCTTTTCCATTGCATCAGCCAATCCCACCATTGCTAGATGATCGCGGACGATCGCTCTTTTTTCAGCTTGTGGTTTGTTGGGATAAACGGCGTTGACAGCTAAGTAGATGTTTTCAAAAGCAGTCCGCCACGGTAGCAAGGCATAGTTTTGGAAGACAACCATCCTGTCTGGGCCTGGTTGGATAATGGGTTCTCCTTCAAGTAACACTTGCCCAGAGGTGGGAAAGTTAAAACCGGATACCATATTTAACAGCGTCGATTTGCCACAGCCAGAGTGACCGATGACGCAAATAAACTCGCCCTGTTCGACGTTGAGGTTAACGCCGTCGAGTACGGTGAAGGGGCCTTTCTTTGTAGGATAAACTTTGGTAACGTCTTTAATTTCTAGGAAAGGTCTGCGGCTGGTGGTTGCAGGGGCTAATGGTTTTCCTAATGTGTTTGTAGCTGTTAAGTTGCGGTTTTGCATGGTATTTGGGGATTGGGGGCTAGGGACTACTCGCCCCTAGAGGCTGATTAATGGAGTTTAGAGGTTCATTAATGGAGTTCAAAGCCTCGCGCGTGATGTGCTACTTCTTCCACTTCCTCTTTCTCTTACGATTTTTTTATGATGCGAGTCTTCTTCTTGGTGCATCAAGAACAACTTCCGCGACTGAAAAATCACGTTTAATTTTCAAGCTGTTGAGATAAGCGATCGGATCGTCGGCGTTAAAGGGAGTACCATCAAACAGTTGAATCGGTTGGCGAATATAGCTAATATCCAAACCTAATTCTCGTGCGGCGGTGCTGAAAACCCGCACGCGACATACCCGTTCCACAACTTCTACCCAATTTCTGGGGAAGGGAGTGTCACCCCAACGCGCCAATTGACTCATAATCCAAATTTGTTCGGTACGGCTGGGGCGGTTGATAGCAGACTCAGAATAAAACTGGTGATGGGCATAGTCCCGCAACGGATGGTCTAAGTCACAGGTGAGATTATCTGGATCTTCAAGTTGAATGTATTCTAAATCAGTGCTGACGTAATCTCGCCCTGCTAAAATTTGGCGAATCTCTTGGGAATTATCAGGATTTGCACAATACTGACACGCTTCTAACAAAGCTTTAGTTAAAGCGATATGCGTATTTGGATAATTTTCTGCCCAATCTTCCCGCACACCAAGAACTTTACCAGGGTGTCCCAGCCAAACTTCTAAGTCAGTAGCGATGGTAAAGCCGACACCTTCCACAGCCGCACGGTAGTTCCAAGGTTCACCGACGCAGTAACCATCAATGCTTCCAGCTTTTAAGTCGGCTACCATCTGCGCTGGAGGAATGGTCTTCATATCCACATCGGTGTCGGGGTCAATTCCACCAGCCGCTAGCCAGTAGCGCAGTAGCAAGTTGTGCATAGATGCGGGATGCACTACCCCCATTGTGTGCCGTTGGTTGCGGGTGAGAACCAGATGATTTCTGAAATCTGATAAGGTTTGCACGCCTTGGTCGTAAAAGCGTTTTGCTAAGGTGATGGCGTTACCGTTGCGAGTCATGGTGAGGGCGGTGACAACGGGCAGAGGTTGGTTATTATGTCCTCCCAAAGAAAGCCACATCGGCATCCCTGAAGGCATTTGAGCCGCATCCAAATAACCACCACTTATGCCATCTTCTATACCTCGCCAGCTACTTTCCCGCACGAGGTTAACTTCATCTAAACCATGTTTGATAAAAAAGCCTTTTTCTTTAGCAACTGCTAAGGGGGCGCAAGCTGTCAGAGGTAAAAAGCCAATTTCTAGGTTAACTTTTTCTAATCCATGACGGGCAATGTCGGCAGTTTTTCTCGCCCGAATTTTCTTAATCCGTTTTTGCTGATTGAGGAAGTAAATCATCTCACTCCGCAAGCTGTAGTAGCTGGGATGTTCTACTACTTCCATCCGCTTGCGAGGTCTGGGAATATCCACTTCTAAAATGTCGCCAATTTTAGATTCGGGGCCGTTGGTTAGCATCACGATTCTGTCAGATAACAGCACTGCTTCATCGACATCATGTGTAACCATTACAGCAGTAACTTGATTTTCTTCACAGATTTGCATGAGTTGTTCTTGCAAATTGCCGCGTGTGAGTGCATCCAATGCACCAAAGGGTTCATCTAGCAAGAGTAATTTGGGACGAATCGCTAAGGCGCGGGCGATCGCAACTCGCTGCTTTTGTCCACCTGATAACATTCCGGGCTGCTTGTCAGTATGGGGACGCAAACCCACCATATTAATATGTTTTTCGATAATAGCGTTGCGTTCGGCTGCGGGTAAACCCTTCATTACTGAGTCCACGGCGAGGGCAATATTTTCTCTAACTGTTCGCCAAGGTAATAGCGAATAATTTTGGAACACCACCATCCTGTCTGGGCCGGGTTTGGTGATTTTTTGTCCTTCGAGAGTGACAAGACCCTCAGTGGGCAAATCCAAACCCGCAATCATATTTAATAAGGTGGATTTACCGCAACCGGAGTGACCAATCAAAGAAACGAATTCTCCTTTTTTAATTTGGAGATCGATTCCTTTGAGGGCGATATATTTGCCACCACCAGTTAATTCAAAAACTTTTTCAATTTGATCGACAGCTACGAACATAAGAGTTAAAAGTTAAGAGTGAAGAGTGAGGAGTTGGAAGTTAGGAGTGAGGAGTGAGGAGTGAGGAGTTGGAAGTTAAGAGTGAGGAGTGAGGAGTTGGAAGTTAAGAGTGAGGAGTGAGGAGTTGGAAGTTGATAATTAAAAGTTGGGAGTTAGAACTTTTTCAATTCATAACTCATAACTCCTAACTCTTAACTCCTCACTCACAACTCATAACTCCTAACTCCTAACTATTTTTGCTCTGCTGGTAAAATTTTGTTTTGTAGCCAAGCCATCGCTTTATCTAGCACTAAGCCAACAACACCGATGTAAACTAGAGCTAAAATCACTTCGCTGACGTTGTTATTTTGATAGGCATCCCAGATAAAAAAGCCGATTCCGACAATACCAGACATGACGATTTCGGCGGCGATAATCGCTAACCATGCTAAACCGATCGCAATTCTCAAGCCGGTAAAAATGTAGGGTAATGCCGCCGGAATCAAAATATTAGTGAAATATTCTTTGCGGCTAAGTTGCAGAACTTTGGCGACGTTGTTGTAATCTTGGGGAATTTGGGTAACACCGACAGCAGTGTTAATTAAGATGGGCCAAATGGCGGTGATGAAAATTACGAATAAGGCGGCTGGTTCGTTTTGTCGTAAAGCTGCTAAAGAAATCGGCACCCAAGCCAGAGGTGGTACTGTCCGCAGTAGTTGAAAGATCGGGTCTAAAGCTTTGGACATGGTTTTATTAACCCCGATCAAAATGCCTAAACCAATACCAACGATCGCAGCTAGAGTATAACTGATGGCGACTCGTTGCAAACTAGCGAGAATCTGCCAAAATAGACCTTTATCAATGCCACCTCGGTCATAAAATGGCCAGAAAATCAGAACCCAAGTGTCTTGAATAACTTGTATTGGCCCTGGTAATGTTGCGCCGGGAATCCAAGCGAAGAGTTGCCAGATAATCAGGAAGATTGCAATGGCGATCGCTGGTGGTATGAGGTCAGGAAATTGCTTTTGCAGACGGGCTATAAAGCTATTATTGAATCTAGGGCTTGCAGGGCGTTTTTGGGCTATTGTCATGAATTATGTTCTCCGCAAATTTTACTTACTTGTCCTTTGTCATTTGTCATTTGTCCTTTGTCAGTTACCAATGACCAATGACCAATGACTTGTACAGACGCGATTAATCGCGTCTCTACTAAATACTGACCTTTTTGATCGTGAGACTCTTCAAATATTCTTCTGGCTTTTCGGGGTCAAATTTGATGCCATCAAAAAACTCTTCTACACCACGGGATGTATTTGGCGGAATATCAGCAGTAGCAATCCCAGCTTCTTTGGCAGCTTCTTTCCAAATATCTTCGCGGTTGACTTTGTTGATAAGTTCTTTAGCCTTGGCAGCATTATTTTCTAGGTAATCTTTTGGCAAGAATCCCCAGCGAACGTTTTCAACTATGAACCATAAATCATGACTCTTGTATGGATAAGAAACACTGCCTTTCTCATCTTTCCAGTAGTAAGATGCCATTGATTTATCATCAATTGTCCGACCATCACCCATGTCATATTTACCTTGGTATGGATCTGCCAGAATTTCTGGTGAAGAAAGATTGAAATAATTTCGTCCAGCCAGAATTTGAGCCGCTTCTTTGCGGTTGTCAAAATTATCTAACCATTGTTGGGCTTCCATAATTCCTTTTAAAATTGCTTTGGTAGCCTTGGGATTTTTATCAACCCAATCGCCTCTGATGGCAAGATATTCTTCAGGATGATTCTTCCAAATTTCGGCGGTTAATGCTGCTATGTAGCCAATTTTGTCTTGAACCAGGCGATAAGGCCAAGGGTCGCCTGTACTAAAGGCATCCATTGTTCCTGTTTTCATGTTGGCCACAGTTTGCGCCGCAGGTACTGTCAGCAATTTGACATCTGCATCTGGATCTAAGCCGCCTGCTGCTAACCAGTAGCGAATCCACAAATCTTGGTTGACGTGGGGAAAGGTGAATGCTGCGGTGAAGGGGGTTGAAGATTTGAGTTCGGTGAACAGGGATTTAGCGCTAGCCAGTTGTAAACTGATACCTTTGCCTTGGTGCTTGCTGGCGATCGCAATTCCATTTCCATGTGTGATTAATTGGCATAATACATACATGGGAATCTTTTGATTGCCCTTGGTAATTAAACCTTCTGTAATTAAATGTGGCATTGGCATCTGCCATTGACCGCCATCTATACCACCACCAGCAGAACCAATTTCTACATTATCTCTAGCTGCACCCCAAGAAGCTTGTTTGGAAAGGTCAACATTAGTCATCCCATACTTTACAAAAAATCCTTTTTCTTTAGCAATAATTAAAGGAGCCGCTTCTACAATAGGAATATATCCTAACTTGACTGTAGTAGTTTCTGGTGTTTGTTCAGGACTAATATTAACCACTGATTGAGCAGTTGGTTGTGCTTGAGTGCTTCCACCAGTCAGGTTTTCAGGAGGATTACCCAAACAGCCTTTGAGTAATACAGCACTTGCAGATACTCCAGCTGTGAAGATGAATTTGCGGCGAGAAATTTGATTAAAAAATTCTGTCATAAATATCTCCTGAAAACGTAAATGTTATTTTTTATAGCTATGACGATTTAGGCAAAAAACGTTAATGTTTATTGCGCTATTAATGAGTAATCAAGCTAGATTTGGCAAAGCGATCGCAGCCATTTCATCAATAAAATAGCTACGTATATAAGAACTCGGTTAAATTATTGACTCTGCTTTTTTAGTGTGATGCAGAGGTATCATTCACCTTGTTGAAATCAGTTTACAGCCTTTGAAGCCGAAATTGTTAAATTGGAGTCGGGATTATTAAACAAATATTAAATTGGATGTATAAAGAAAAATTTATCTATTTTACTTAACTACAAGAAGAATTTTTAATATATAAACTCTTATTTATGAAGACTATTATGTTTACTTTATGATTGACTATTTTCACTTCTTTTGTAACTTAAGTTTAGTAGTAATTTGTCATATATAAGTTTTTATTTATAACAACTATTATATTATCCCTATAATTTAACGTGAGTTAGACGGTTAGAAAACGGCAGGAGGTAGGGAAACATTATAGCGTTGACATGCTCCCAACTTGTGGCGAGTATCAAATCTACTTCCACCCGAATAAACCTTCAACTGTAGAAATTGCGATCGCTACCAAAATGCAAGCGATCGCCATTGTTGCATCTTTGAGCGTGAACATGTATCGCTTCTAGCCTATCCGCCCCGGCTACGGTTTGTCACAGAAAAAGCGTAGATTTGGTCAACCTCATCCCATGCCCGGTTAGCACCCGGACATGGGGAATAAAAAATGCCTGGTGGTGCTACCCCAAAAAATAGTGGTATTGCTGGTGGTCAGCTACTTGGTATCGTTCTGCAAGGGGGGCTTGCAGTTGCCGTAATCAACAATATACTTATCCAGAATTCAATCAATGATGCTGTAGATAGGCAATTACTCAGGATAGGTCTAGATGGAAGCAAAATTCTTACTTCATTAGGAACTCTCTATAGTCGAGTCAAGAACTTTGACACCAAGATACAGAGATTTGAGAAAGAATTAAATGCCAATGCCAAAGATTATTTTCAATTAAATAAGTAACAGGAAGCGACTAGTAAAAATGTAGTAGAAGTAAAAAAACAAGCAAACAAGGCATTGTATGAAACGCGGCAAGGACGAGTAATTGTTGAAAGTAAAGTAGCTGACGCTAAGAAACAAGCGAATGATGCGCTATATGAAACACGTCAAAATAATCAGAAGTTTAATGGGGAAATAGTTGGATTAAGAACTTTTGTTGAGACAAAGATTCAAGTTTTAAATTCTCAAGTATCAAAAGTTAGCAATGGTGTATTTGATACTGTTCAAAAATCTGTAAACATTGTTAGATCAAAAATTCAATCTGACATTAAAACCGAAACAGAAAGTACTAGAAAATATGTTGACAGAGTGCTAGTGCCACGTATTGAAGCGACGGTTACTAAAAGTACGGGAGTAACCGCAGAAATGGCAAAAACAATAACCTATGTAGAACGAGTGCTAGTGCCACGTATTGAAGCAACGGTTACTCAAAGTACGGGAACAACCGCAGAAATGGCAAAAACAATAACCTATGTAGAACAAGTGGTAGTGCCACGTATTGAAGCAAAGGTTACAACAATTGAAGGTACTACGGCTGGACTAAGCCAAACATATCAGCAATCCTATGAAGCTCAAGCGGCGAAATGGAATGCGGATTTAAGCAAAATTCAAGGAAAAGTCGGGCAGATAGAAAGTGTTACATCCTCAAGTAGCTACAAATCTACAACGGCTGAATTAACCAAGGATTTGAATTTACTCAAACAAGAAATTCCTCAGATAAAAAATGATGTTGAAACCAAGAAAACAGACATCCTAAAGATTAATCAAAACATTCCTCAGATAAAAAATAATGTTGAAACCAATAAAACAGAAATTTTAAAGATTGATAAAAAAGTAACGGAACAAGCAAAAGTGAATGAGCAAGCGTTGCCAAAGCTAGACCAAATACTCGGTATACTCCCCTTAATCCCAGCCCGCGCAGCCGCAGCAATCAGACTGGATATTCCTACTATTCCACAAATAGAAACCGCGGCAGTCACGGGCACGTGCCGAACGACTCAGCAGGACGAATAGCTCTCTGGCGATTCACTCTAAAGGTAAAACATCGTGGAAACGGTTGTAATCAATGTAGCGATGTCCATCGGGTGTGTGGTGAAAGATATCGACAAATTGATTGTTCCACAAAATCTCATTAGCACTATAGCTATGACGGGCATTGACGACTTGGGCAACTGTTTCATCAATGCCACTCAAAGAGACAATCAGCATAGTATTTGTCTGGGTTAACGATTCTGGTGTCATCCCAGATAAAGGACTAAACTCATCAATGACATGCATCACTGACCAGCTTAACGTGAAGCTAGGTGTTTGGTTCCTCACCAGTTTGAGATCGTGGAACCGACGCATGAATTGTCCTTCTAGGGTTACTTCGTCGCGCATTAAGTAGACTCGCATCTGCGCCTCCAGAATCGTATTGCGACGCTTATTAGCGCTGCGAAATATCAGAGTCGGCATCGCATCATGAGCTGTAATCACAGCAACACGGCTAAATAGTACACGGGCTGTAGGTCGAGAGAATCGAGCAAACGCTAGTCCTGTCATCACAGCAATTCCCACCAAACCGATCATTGCTTCAATCGTGACAATAATGTTGGCGTAAGTTGTTTTCGGATACATTGCCCCATAGCCGATGGATGCTAGGGTTTGGACGCTAAAGAAAAAGACATCTAAAAAAGAGCCAGGTTGGGCGTTGGCAATACAATCTCCTCCGATTAAGTAAGCTAGGGCAAATAGAGCATTTATAGTTACATAGAAAGTACAAATCAGGAGCAAAAAGCCAGTCCACGGAATCGTTAGCAGCAGATGATAAGGATCGCGCCAGTAGGAATGCCATGCACCCATACCTATAATCTCAAATTTTCCATCTTGAATTTGAATCTTAATCGGTGGGATCAAACGCTGTCGTTTCTTGGGTAAAAGTCTCTTCAGTCGAAATTTCATTGCAAGTAGCCAAAAGAACGGCGACTGCTTAGTATTGTAAATTAAGTTGCTTTAGAGACATTCGCTCTAGACAATTAGAGAGTAAGCTAATACGCTTACATATTGCACTACTTTTTGTAAAGACTGTCATTAGTCATTTGTCCTTTGTCCTTTATAAACACCAATGACAAATGACTAATGACCAATGACAACAAAGCGTGAATGTACAATTTAAATGCGTAACAGCTTAAGAAGTGGAAATTTAAACTTTCTTTTCTTAAATCAGCAAAAAAATAGGGTGTGCAATGCCCACCCTACTATATTTATCTGCTAGAAACTTATTGTTATGGCTTTAGTGATTGACCTTTAGAACAGCGATCAAACCACTCCTGGTATTTTTTCTGGTGTGACTCATCTTCAACAGTAATGGTAATACGCACCTGCTTACAGCCGTGATTTCGTTCTAGTGCGATTGCATTCAATAATAAATTAGCAATTTTAGGCGAGTTAAATTCGCCGCTTACCGTTAAACTGTTGTCAAAATGTGTAGCTTCAAGTCTTTCTGCCTCAGTCAAATAAACGCCAGGAATTTCTCCTTGTCCTAAATCAATTTCTGCGAGTTGTTTGTGTTCTGGGCTAATTTGTTCCACAATCAGCTTTTCACGCCGGACAGGAACTTGTACCATCTGGGTTTCAATTACTTTGCGAACAATTACCTCACCAACTTTACGCTTACTGCTTTCAATAACTAGTCGTTCTTCTATTAGACGAATAATCTGTTCTTCAGGAACCTGTTCTAAATTTAATGGCTCAACTGGGCTATTGGTAATTTGATTTTTAGCTAATTGCTCAGTTGAGTTAAAATCGCCTGGTGTTTCTGATTCTAAATATTCAGGCATATATTCAATTTCTGATTTGTTTAAGTCTATGAAAACAGATTGAGTCGGCTTGTCTATTTTTTTTATTCTTTGGCTCTGCAACTGAAATAAAGAAGGATGTTTATCAGCTAACTGCTGGCTAGATTCAGCAGTTTTTTGATTAGCCCGGTTAGATACAACGAGGTTTAGCCGACGATTACCATCCACAATTAAATCATGAACTACTCCTACTAGCTGACCTTGATTATCAAACACAGCAAAATTGTTCACCCTCTTTCTTAAATCTGCCAGCGAGGAGATAGTGCGAGAATTACCCTTTGCCTGTAAAGTGTTTTTTGCCATAGTTTGGCTATTCATCTGGGAAGTTTACTAACTGCTTTCTACTTGGCTAAATTAAATAGACTTCTTGCATAAATCCAAAATAAGAACCCCACCCCGCCTTTGACTTACGTCAAAGTCTCCCCTAAGAGCCTGCTCTTAGAGGCTGGGGGTGGGGTTTAAGGGACTTTTGCAAGAGGTCTAATGTATTAATCATCTGGATACCATTTAGAAAACATTTGCGATCAATGGATTTATCCAACTCATATCCAGAGTAATATTTGCAATCAAAAAACTTAAGTGGTATCAGCTATTGTAAGCACAGGTAAAGCCAATTCAACAGCCTCACCTGTACTGTGTAGAATTAATTATTAGTCATTAGCTAGTAACTAATGACTATGTTTACTTAGCGTTCTTCAATCGGAAGATTACCAGAATTCACATCTAACTCTTCACGACGCACGGTTTCTTGAGTTTCAACTGTGTCTTGATCGACTACTTTTCTAACTCTAACTTCTTCACGCAAAAATGCTTCTTTGCGAACATCAGCAGTTTCTTCGTGGATTTCTATCCGAGCAACTTCGCCTTCACGAAAGTCTGCTTCGTACCCAGAAACAGCCGTACCTGCATCTACTGGAGTTACACGCTCAATCACAACTCGTTCTCTTTCTACTGGCACTGCAATCCGTGCAGTATCAGTTTCAACATGCTTGCCAATCGTTACTTCTCCAGTTTTTTGGCGTCGTTTGCTAGCAATCAGCCGTTCTTCGTACAATCTCAGAGTTTGATGATCTTGCTCATTTAACCCGTATAAAGCAGGCTCATTTTCGTAAGTATAGCTATCACGGGCGTAAGTGGGAGTTGTACCTAATGGTGTTACAGGCGATCCTAAAGGATCTAATCCTGCTAAAGGGTCTAATGGTGTTGCAGCTTCTACACCAAGGTTGTAGTCTGTGGGCTGGCGATATACGCCACGCACCCGTTCTTCATAATCGTAATCGAGGGTTTGACGCTCATTGAACTCAGGCAAATCTTCAGCTTGCTCTCTAGTCAAACCAACTGTGTAAACGCGATCAACGTTATAGTCGATACGGGCGCGGCCAATTGGTAGTAATACTTTTTTACCAAAAATCCAGAAGCCTAAGTCAACAACTAAATAGCGAAAATGACCTTCTTCATCAACTAAAACATCGCTAATAGTACCAACTTTTTCATCAGTTCCCTGTGTATAGACACCCAGCCCTTTAATGTCATGACCATCAAAACTGTCTTTATAGCTAGGCTCAAAATCTTCTAATTTGTAAAGAACCATGTATGTTTAACCTCAAATATTTTTTGTCATCTCTTAATAACTAAACTAGACATTTATTTATTTTTGTACATCCATCTGCCGAATGAATTATTTCCAGAGTTAAATAATCGAAAGTTATAGAAGTTTTTAATCTATCTATATGGTTAACTATAGACATTAAATTGGGAACATCTCTCTTTACTTTTGTAAAGATATGTCTAGCTTTAGTACACGGTATTCATCAGATATAGCTATCCGATTTGATTCGGTGAATTACTCGTAGAGACTAGGGACTGGGGAAGGTGGGGCCCCCTCTGGGGATAAGGGGTAATGGGGACTCTTAAGAAGGAATAAAGGTGTACTGAGTTTTTTTTCACGCAATCAAATATGAGTCCTATATATTAAGATTTTCATCGCAAAGTTTTGTATCTTTGGATCTGTACAGAATTTCTCAAAATATAATTTTTTGGAATTTTAAGATTTATAACTTCCTAGAAAGTCGAGAATCTTGTTATTGAATAAAAAACACAGGCAGAGGTAAAAATTAACTTTGCCTGCATGATTATTTTCAGATAAATTTATCAAACAAATTTCTAAACCAGCTAATTAAATAGCTTTATATGCAGTAACACCATATTATTCCACATGTAAATTTCCCGCAGTATCAACATCTAACTCTTCTCGACGAATAGTGTCTTGTGCTTCCACAATGTCCTGTTCTACTACTTTCTTCACCCGGACTTCTTCACGCACAAACGCTTCTTTATGTATCTCAGGTGTTTCTTCATACACTTCTATACGCGCTACTTCCCCTTCTTGAAACTGAAGTTCATTAGGATTTACAACCTTTCCTGCTTCTGTTGGTGTAACTCGCTCAATCAGAACTCGTTCTTTTTGAACGGGTACTGTAACGCTTACAGTTTCTGTTTCAATATGCTTACCAACCGTTACTTCTCCGGTTTTGATGCGATGTTTGTTGGCAATTAATCGTTCTTCATAGAGTCTAAAAGTTTGATGAGATTGCTCATTCAACCCATATAAATCTGGATCTTGTTGGTAATTGTATGTATCGCGATCGTAAGTCACACCGCTAGTTGGAGAACGAAATACACTACGTACCTTTTCTTCGTAATCATTATTAACGATCGCGTCATCTGTATGATCGGCTAAACCTTCTATTTGCTGTCTGCTTAACCCATCAACATAGACGCGTCTTTCTGGATAACTGATGCGGCAAAGACCAATTGGTAGTAAGATTTTCTTAGCAAGAAAATCTAAGCTTATATCAATAATTAAATACCGAAAATGACCATCATCATCAACTAAAACGTCAGCAACTGAACCAACTCTATCTCCCCCGCCAGTATAAAGATCCAGCGCTTTCAGGTCGTCTCCGCCAAAAGTTTCTCGATAATTTTGATCAAAATGTTCAAGTTTATGAAGAGGCATACGCTGTTCCTAAGTTGTTTATAAGGTTTATTTACGAGTGTAAAAAATATTGAGCTAAGTATCCTCCTGCTGGCGACTGAGTTTAATGGAGATATTTGAGGATTTATATTATTAGGGGAATACTCAAGTGAAACAGCCCTGCGTTTTAAGGGGATTGGGCGATCTCGTCTGCGTAAGTCCTAATTAAGAGCCAATACTGAAACAATGGGAGTAGATACTACAGAACCATGCAGATTATGAGTGAACTTCCAAATAGTCTTGAAGATGCGATCGCCCAATCTCGTGTAGCCGTCCAAGCTGCCCTTGCAGATGGCTGTACTCGCTTACAAGTTGAGTTCCTGTTCCCAGAACTGAAGTTTATGCCGGTGGCGGAACAATTTCTGCCGGCGTTTACAGCTTATGATTCCCGTTTGAAGATTTTCTTTGCTGACGCTGGGGCTGCGGCCCTAGCCCGTCGTAATTGGGCAGATGCACCATTTCAAATTTTGGATATTGGTACGGGTAGGGCTGCTTCCTTGCAGACAAAAATTCAGCCGGAGGATGAAATTTTCTTATTCATTGCCCCGACATCCGTAGAAGTGCCGCAATTGGAAAAGTTGTGTGAAGTAATAGGCGATCGCCCTTTAGTCTTGTTAAATCCTCGCTTAGAAGATTCTGGAACCGTGGGCATTGGTTATACAGCGAGAAAAATCCGCGATCGTTTTATCAGTACCATTGAATCAGCCTATTACGTGCGCCCCATAGACGATCGAAGTGCCCTATATCGCTGCTACCCAGAACAGTGGGAAGTTTGGCTGGAAACCGGCGGCGAATATCAAAGAATTGCCGAATTACCCACAAAACCATCTGGTGATGATTTGGATCTCATTGTTTTAAAAGGACAACCGCAAACAACAGACGCGACACCTGCGAGAAAACCCAGTCTATTTAAAAGTTTGCAACGGTTCTTAAAAGCATTGAGTAGTTAGGATAATGCAGAGGTAGCAGGAGGAAACTTAATTGCCTGCTGCCTCCTCATTTAATTCGTTGTACCCTACTAAGGTTATAATCGCAGACTTAACGAGAGAGAATATTACAAGATATGAGTTAAGCTAAAGTGCGTCAATGGGTAAGGGTGAGCAGTGAAGATAATGCTTTCGATTAGAGGATGAATCAGTATTTTGCAACGGTTGCTCGCGGATTAGAAACCCTCGCGGCTCAGGAGTTAGAGCAGCTGGGTGCTCATTCAGTGGAGCCTGGGTTTTGCGGTGTAGCTTTTGAGGGCGATCGCACCCTACTTTATCGCGTTAACCTCTGGGCTAGGCTGCCGTTCCGAATTTTGGTGAATATCCATGAGTTTACATGCCTTGATGCCAAGGATCTCTATCGCGGTATCCAGACTATCGATTGGCTAAACTATCTCACGCCAGACATGACGCTGGCGGTGAATGTCACGGGCAAAAACGATCGCCTCAACCACAGCCACTTCACATCTCTCCAGGTGAAAAATGCGATCGTTGACCAGCAAAAAGAAAATCTGGGTGAACGTTCAAATGTAGAGCTTCATGCACCAGATGTGCGGATCAATGTTCATATTGAACGCGATAGTTGTACCGTCAAACTCGATAGTTCTGGAAATAGTCTGCACCGCCGAGGCTACCGTCCTGCGGTTGGATCAGCCCCTCTAAAGGAATCTCTGGCTGCTGCCCTCATTCAACTTTCAGGTTGGCAGCCAGACCAGATGTTCTACGATCCTCTATGTGGATCTGGCACTTTACCCCTGGAAGCTAGTTTAAAGGCACTGAACATAGCACCAGGACTATTTCGTGAGTGTTTTGGATTTGAAACTTGGCTCGATTTTGACTTATCTCTTTTAGAAAAGCTGCTGCAAGAAGCTAAGGATAGCCAACTGGATACCCTGCCCGCGCCTATTTGGGGAAGCGATCGCGATGAAAATATAATAGAGCAAGCGATTAACAATGCTCAAAATTGTGGTGTTGATAACCATGTATGGTTTTCTCAAATCGAGTTAGCGGATGTTGTCGCCCCCGCAGACAGTGGGGTTTTATTCTGCAATCCACCCTATGGCGAACGGCTGGGGCGAGATAGCGATTTAGGGGCGTTCTATAAACTTTTGGGTGATGTGTTAAAACAACGCTTCAAAGGCTGGACTGCGTTTGTGCTTAGTGGCAACAAGGAACTGTCTCAATCGATTGGACTGAAATCATCCCAGAGGATTGCAGTGTATAACGGAGCGTTACCTTGTCAGTTAATGAAATATGAGCTGTACTAACACAGAATTGGTCAGCCCCTTCTGGTGCGTCCGCTACGCCAACGGGGAAGTCAAAAGTCAAAAGTCAAAAGTCAAAAGTCAGATTTGTGATTTGTATAGCACAAGCCTTGGTGGTTAGAACATTAACAGATGATGAAACCTAGACACAAAGAGACTTTTCACCCAGTCCCCATTACCCCTTATCCCCAGAGGGGGCCCCACCTTCCCCAGTCCCTTGCTATATTATGGTTTAGTGATCGCATACGTAACAGGGGCATTACCAACCCCAGTATTCCCAGATAAAGACTCGGCTATGAGTTTAACTTCTCCAGTTGCGGTGCGAATGAATCCGGTTGCTTCGATGATGGGGATATATGAGGTGGAGGCGATGGGTTGACCTTGGCGTTTCAATTCAGAGAGATCACGAATATCATTCCAAGTGCGTTGGCTCCCTACCGATTCATTTGGGTTGGGCGGCAATCCCCCTCGTCCCGTCACCACAAAACTACTGCCTTCAGCATTGCATCCTGTGGCAACTTTTTGGCTAGGATCTGCGAAATTTACAGGCAGTTGGACGATTCCAGCACTTGGATCGACACCCAAATTATTAATCTGCACTGTCCCACTCACACCAAATTGCGAACTGGCAGTAATATCACTATTGGGCGTGTTCTGGGGCTGAAACTGGAGTCCAAAGATGCCCTGAGAAGCAATGCGAATTTTGCCGCCGTTCCCAGTAAACGCATTGGCGCGAATATCGCTGTCCTCCGACAGCACGCCAATGATGAACCCGTTGGGAATATTAATCGTAATATTGCCGCCATCGCCCCCCGATTGAGCGGTACCTGCGGTAGTCGAAATCAAGCTATTGTGCCGTAGCGACAACAAATTGCCTACATCCAGGGTAACGTTGCCACCTTGAGTGCTGGCAGTTTCGGCAGTGAGGGATGCACCGATATCAAGCTTCAGTTGATTGGCTGTAACCGAGATATTGCCGCCTGTACCACTACCTAAACTATCCACTGCGATCGCTGCTTCATCCTGGAACAAAGCCGTTTTTGCTCCGACTGTAATGTTACCGCCCTTGCCCGTAGAACCCGCAGTTGTAGTGGCAAACAGTCCAGTGCCAGCACCAGTGAGCGTTAATTGGTCAGTCTTAAATGTAATATCCCCTGCATCTCCACTGTTGGAAGTATTGGAAGATACCCGCGCTCCCTGACTCAAGTTGATACCATCGGCAGCAATCGTCAGGTTTCCGGCGTTGCCACTGCCAGAGGTGGAAGCAGATAGTTCCACCCCATTGTTAAGAGTCAGTTGCCCGGTGGTAAGGTTGATATTGCCGCCTGCACCGCTACCTAAACTACCCACTGCGATCGCCGCTTCATCCTGGAACAAAGCCGTTTTTGCTCCGACTGTAATGTTACCGCCCTTGCCCGTAGAACCCGCAGTTGTAGTGGCAAACAGTCCAGTGCCAGCACCAGTGAGCGTTAATTGGTCAGTCTTAAATGTAATATCCCCTGCATCTCCACTGTTGGAAGTATTGGAAGATACCCGCGCTCCCTGACTCAAGTTGATACCATCGGCAGCAATCGTCAGGTTTCCGGCGTTGCCACTGCCAGAGGTGGAAGCAGATAGTTCCACACCCCCCTTGATATTAAATTGCCTAGTCGTGACGCGAATATTTCCAGCATTGCCACTGCTACTTGTTTCAGCAGTTAATTTCCCTGCCCCTGTCAGGGCGATCGTGTCTGGAGCAGTAAGAATCAAATCACCGCCTTTACCGCTACCATTGGTAGACGCAGAAATTTGGGATTGGGGCGCGAGGAAGACATTTAAATTAGGATCGTTGGCGTAGGGATTGAGCCGTAGCGTGCCAGCAGGAGCTTGTCCTTGGGTATCGGCAAACACTCCCACGATACCCGCGAGATTCATTTGAGAAGTATTAAGGGTAATGCTGCCACCACCTTCAGTATTAGTTGCCGTGGAGCTTGCTGTGGCGACGATGCGGGCGTTATCGGACAAATTGAGACTGGGGGTATTAATTATAATATCCCCAGCTTTGCCTGTATCGGTGGCTGCTACTGAAACGACGGGGGCAGCACCTTCTACCTGTGCCGCTGCCTT
Organism: Nostoc sp. ChiQUE01b; assembly: GCF_034531255.1. Classification (NCBI taxonomy): domain Bacteria; kingdom Bacillati; phylum Cyanobacteriota; class Cyanophyceae; order Nostocales; family Nostocaceae; genus Nostoc; species Nostoc sp. ChiQUE01b. The sequence continues at coordinate 48,459 of NZ_JAVRBM010000057.1, forward strand.
TGGTGTCGCTTTCAATCCGGCTGTTGGTGAGGGTGATAGCGTTGGCGTAGCCCGCCGCAGGCATCGCTCTCAACTACTTTTGCTCAGTAAAAAATACATTGCCTGAAAATTTTATGACACTGGGGATGTGTTGTATTGTTGGAGTTTGTGAGAACCGCGACCAAAATCTGCTGTTGCATGGCATTGGCTATCTCGATAGACTCAATCTGAATTGGTGATATTTTTAATCCTCTTTAATAAATTTAAATTAAGTTAAACAAACTTGAAACTATGTGTAAGTCTATATTCTGGCAGTTAGTATGACAACTTTTGAAACAAGTGGCAGTATAATCAGTGACTGACAATCTGCAATTTATTTATCGTTAAAAGGTAAGGCTATTTATGTCAGACCAATTCACCTTTACCGTTACCAATAAAACTGAATTGGCAATTACAGAGTTGTGGGTATCTGCCGATGATGAAGAGTGGGCTTCATTTAACTTGGGTGAGTTAGGGATTCCATCAGGTGAAACAGCAACAATTGCTTGGGCTGAATATACAAATGGTTCACCCTGTGAATGGTACATTTCTGCTGTATTTGAAGATGAATCAGAAACTGAGTCAGCCCTATTTAACTTCTGTAAAGAACCAGCTTTAACAATCGGATAAATTCTGCACTGCGATCGCGCTTGATACATGATTGCATATTGACCAAATAATTACTAATTCGTAATTCGTAATTACTTGGTGTCAGAGCAAGCACGCTCATCAAGAATGAGCGTGGTCAACTTTCGTAGTGGCGCTTTCTTGCCCCCCACTAATTGCAACTACGAATTACGTTAGCGTAGCGGTAGCGAGTCTGCGTACTCTTTCAGAGAAGCAAGCTACGCTTTTAGCGTCTCGTAGAGAGCGTCATTATCAATTACGAATTACCTTGACTTCCCCGAACGCGAGTGCGTCCCGTAGAGAAGGGGCTGACTGCGCCTATTTGGGGAAGCGATCGCGATGAAAATATAATCGAGCAGGTTTGTAGTATCTTGAAAGCGATCGCTCTCAACCTCAAATCGGATACAAAGTATTTCAGATGTAATTCCTCAAAATACTTAAAGCCACCGCCTCTGCCACCTTAATACCATCGATACCAGCCGAGAGGATTCCCCCGGCGTATCCCGCGCCTTCACCAGCTGGATAAAGACCGACTGTATTTAAACTTTGATAATCCTCTTTGCGTTTAATCCGAATCGGTGATGAAGTGCGGGTTTCCACCCCAGTCAACACGGCATCATCCATTGCAAATCCTTTAATTTGTTTGTCAAAAGCGGGAAGTGCTTCACGGATGGCGGCGATCGCATAATCTGGTAAACTCTGACTCAAATCACCCAAATGTACCCCTGGTGTATAAGACGGCTTAACAGTGCCCAATGCCGTAGAAGGGCGATGATTGAGAAAGTCTCCCACCAATTGCCCTGGCGCTTCATAAGTTCCACCGCCCAACTCAAATGCTCGTTCTTCCAAGCGCCGTTGGAAGTCAATTCCCGCCAAAGCATTGCCCGGATAATCTTCGGGAGTGATGCCCACAACGATCGCACTATTGGCATTGCGTTCATTGCGAGAGTATTGGCTCATCCCATTGGTGACGACTCGCCCCGGTTCTGATGCGGCTGCAACCACCAAGCCCCCCGGACACATACAGAAACTATAGACGGAACGACCATTTTCGCAGTGGTGAACCAGTTTGTAATCGGCAGCACCTAAAAGCTTATGACCAGCTTGAGGGCCGAAACGACATTGGTCAATGAGAGACTGGGGATGTTCGACTCGAAAGCCGATAGAAAAAGGTTTCGGCTCTATGTAAACTCCACGATTAAATAGCATTTGGAAAGTATCGCGGGCGCTGTGACCCACCGCGAGAACTACATAATCGCTGGCGATATATTCCCCACTGGCGAGGGTGACTCCCCGCACCTGTCCATTTTCGATGTTGATATCTTCCACCCGACTTTGAAAGCGAATTTCACCGCCGAGGGATTCGATTTTAGCACGCATACTTTGGACGATTCCCACCAGTTTGAAGGTGCCAATATGCGGTTTGTTGATATAGAGAATTTCCGGTGAGGCTCCCGCATTGACGAGTTCAGTTAGTACTTTGCGCCCATAATGCTGAGGATCTTTGACTTGACTGTAGAGTTTGCCATCAGAAAATGTACCCGCCCCACCTTCGCCAAACTGGGCATTAGATTCGGGGTTGAAGTCTGATTTTTTCTTCCAAAAGCCAAAGGTATCAACGGTGCGATCGCGGACTTGTTTGCCACGTTCTAAAATGATGGGATGGAACCCCATTTGTGCCAGCATCAAACCCGCAAATAATCCACAAGGCCCAGTACCAATCACAATAGGGCGAATCGTCAAATTGCTAGGTGCTTGTGCTACTGCGCGATAACTCATGTCTGGCGTGAGCATCACATGAGGATCTTTTTTCAGGCGCTTGAGTAGATGAGTTTCTTGAGTCGTTTCTACATCCAGAATATAAACAAGGGTAATCTCTCCTTTCTTACGAGCATCGTAGCTACGCTTGAAGATGGAATAACCGATCAAATCTTCGTCCGTGATTTGCAGCTTTTTGAGGATGGCAGTCTTGATCTCATCTTCAGGATGATCGAGCGGAAGCTTTACTTCTGTTAGTCGTAACATAGCGAGGAGAAATACATACTGTCTATCAAAATATTAATCAAAATCACCGAATTTTAGATTTTAAATTTTGGATTGAAGATTCAGAATCCGTCTTGGAAAGTTTGCTCAAGTCAGCAGAGCCGCCCACGTAACTTTACACAAAATTTAAAAAGGTCTAAACGCGAACAGCGTCCCCAAGAATTGCTCCCCAATTTATACTCACTTCGCCAGAAGTAAGCTACGTGCAATAAATCTAAAATCCAAAATTGTTAAGCATGGGGTCAATCCAAAATCCAAAATCTAAAATCTAAAATCGTTTGACAGCCGCCTCTAACATTCGTATTGTTCCAAGTTCAGCATTTATTTCCACTTCCACACCGATTGGCAAGGTAAATTTATCCTTAATATGACCAATCATTGAACCGTACCAAGCAGGAATACCTAAAGGAAGTATGTGGTCTTGCAATACTTGCATTAATGTAAACGATGGTTCATCTCCAAGACTACATTTAGTGCATTGCCCAAAGATAAAGCCAGCAATTTGATTAAGTATTCCAGCAGTTTTTAACTGCGTCAGCATCCTATCTATACGATAAACATCCTCGCCAACTTCTTCCACAAACAGAATGCTTTTGTTCCAAGAAGGTAGGTAAGGTGAACCTACCATTGCTGATAAAACTGACAAGTTTCCACCCACAAGTTTACCCCTCGCCTTTCCCGGTGCTATTATCTGCATCCGCACTTCGTTAGGGTTGAGATTTTGCATTGTCACAGCTTCAGCATTAAATAGGATGCGCTTGAAGTAATCGACTGTAAACTGATTCCAGATAGACGTGGCAACTGGCCCATGAAAAGTAATCATTTGACTACGGGCATTAATTGCTAACAACAGCGTCGTAATATCGCTATAACCGATGAGAATTTTCGGATGGGAGCGGATCAGCGAGTAGTTGAGTAACGGTAAAATGCGATTACAACCCCAACCACCACGCATAGGAATAATTGCTTTTATGGTGCGATCGCTAAACATTAAGTTTACATCCTGGGCGCGATCGGCATCTTTACCCGCTAAATAGCCGTAACGATCTAAAATATGCGCCCCTAGCTTGACTTTTAATCCTAACTGTGAAAGTGATTGCTGCGCTGCTTCGATGTCTTTAGCTTCAACGATACCCGCCGGGGCGATTAATCCGACGGTATCGCCCACTTGCAGGCGAGGCGGCTTACGGATGGTGCTTGGAGATAGCTTACCTTGGGCGGTAAGTGGTGATATCTGGGTGGCTAGTGTAGCTAGTCCAAAGGTTGTGATAAATTCCCGACGTTTGATTGCCAATTCTATCGTGGAGTTAAAGGAAGTATCCATTGCTTGTTTAAATTGCTCCATTGAGTATGTAGCATTATTAACCGTATTGATGCGATCGCTATTTGCCATGTATCCTTCTAGCAACAACATTAACGCCTTCGCCTGTTTTGCACGTTCTGATTTACTCTCACCACCCTCCTGCTGAATAATCGCTTCAGAACCTTGACGTAGCAAGTTAATTATCTCAGCTTGATTGATATTAGCTACTGTTTTAAATCCTAGTTGCTGACACAAAGAAACTGCTTGTTCCTGAATCTTTGCTTCACTTAAAAACGTCAAAACAACACGTTCTTGCTCTATTTCTGCATACTCGATTTTGCATTCTGTACCTGTAGCATGTCCCTCTGCACTGTAGAGTAATTCCCTTTCTAAGAGTGCATTAATTAGCATTGATTTCCCGGCACTAAAAGCACCTGCAAACACAATTTCAAACTTGGGAGAAATCGCTTTACTTAAAGAAGTTCGTACAGGTGTAATATCTTGGGAATGTAGCGTTGGTTCTTGTTGTAAAAGTTGTAATATAGATTCAACCTGCTCTTTCAAATTTTTGCACTGAAGCGGCATATCTGACATATTCAGCATCCTGACAATATTTATGTATATCTTAGTAACATTTAGTATTATAATTCAGCGAAATTACTGGAAATTTCACTGTGCTTTAGCTGCTGGATATTACTAGGACTGACGCACTGTACAAATTAATTAAGGAATTTAGGGGAAACTAAAACTTTTTATACCGACAATACGACTTTTCAAACATCCTTTGAAACAACGAACTTCTAGCTTATAACCTTAAAATAATTCGTAATTGATAGTCTTTAATTACGAATTACGAATTACGAATTAGTAATTATTTAAGTCCGACTCCCTGACTAACAACAAATAAACACAGGAGAAAATCATGGCTAATTCATTCTTGAATCTCACTGACCTGAATGGTAGTAATGGCTTTATTATAATTAACCGCATTGCACAAGCTAGTGAATCAGGGACCTTAGTCAGCAATGCAGGGGACATCAATAACGATGGCATTGACGACCTGATTATTGGGACAAATGGTGTGGAGGAAAGCCAAAGCTATGTAGTGTTTGGCGGAAAGAATTTGGGCAGTGGCGGCACCCTCGACCTCTCTGATTTAAATGGCAGTAATGGTTTTATAATTAACGCCATTACTCCCTATGACCACTTGGGCATCTCAATCAGCAATGCGGGGGACATCAACAACGATGGCATTGACGACCTGATTATTGGGGCAAATACTGCCGACGCCAACGGCATCGAAAATGCTGGGCAAAGCTATGTAGTGTTTGGGGAAAATAATCTGGGCAGTGGCGGCAGCCTCAACCTCTCTGATTTAAATGGCACTAATGGCTTTATAATTAACGGCATTGCAGCAGGTGACTCTTCAGGCTACTCAGTCAGCAATGCGGGAGATGTCAACAACGATGGCATTGACGACCTGATTATTGGGGCAAATGGTGCCTCCCCCAACGGCAAGGTTGGTGCTGGGCAAAGCTATGTAGTATTTGGGGAAAATAATCTAGGCAGTGGTGGCACCCTCAACCTCTCTTCTTTGAATGGCAGTAATGGCTTTATAATTAACGGCATTGCAGCATCTGACTACTCAGGCTACTCAGTCAGCAATGCGGGGGACATCAACAACGATGGCATTGACGACCTGATTATTGGGGCACCTTATGCACCTTATCGCTCTCCCAACGGCATGGAAAATGCTGGGCAAAGCTATGTATTGTTTGGGGGAAATAATCTGGGCAGTGGCGGCACCCTCAACCTCTCTTCTTTGAATGGCACTAATGGCTTTTTCATTAACGGCATTGCATACGGTAACTACTTAGGCGGCTCAGTCAGCAATGCGGGGGATATTAACAACGATGGCATTGACGACCTGATTATTGGGACATATAATGCTGGGCAAATTGTAGTGTTTGGGAGAAAGAATCTAGGCAGTGATGGTACCTTTAACCTCTCTTCTTTGAATGGTACTAATGGCTTCTTTTTCATTCAGTCAGAATTCTCAGTCGTCAGCAATGCGGGGGACATCAACAACGATGGCATTGACGACCTGATTATTGGGGGATTTCATAGCCGGCAAAGCTATGCATTGTTTGGGGAAACGAATCTGGGCAGTGGCGGCATCCTCAAACTCTCTTCTTTGAATGGCACTAACGGCTTTATAATTAATGGCATTGAAATTCAAAGCCCTTCTTTCTACTCAGTCAGCAATGCGGGCGACATCAACGGTGATGGCATTGACGACCTGATTATTGGGGCAGATAATGCCTTCGCCAACGGCAAAAATTCTGATGGGCAAAGTTATGTAGTGTTTGGGGGAACGAATATTGCTAGTAGCAACACCTCTGGCAACCTGACTGGAACTCCCGATGCAGATAACTTCTTTGGCACACCTAGCAACGACATCATTAATGGCTTGACTGGTAATGATAGCCTAACAGGCAACGGCGGTCAAGATAAATTTATTCTTCGCCTTGGCGATAACGATGACACGATCACCGATTTTGGTGGCATTGGTAAAGGCACAACCCCAACTTCAGTTGTAATTGCCAATGTTGACACCTTGCAATTTACAGGTAGTGGTTTAACTGCCCAAAATCTGCAATTAACTCAAAATGCTAACAACTTAGAAGTTACCTTTGAAAATGTGGCATCTACCAAAGTCACTCTGCAAAACTTCAAATTAGAAAACCTCGATAATCTGCCTGCTTCTGGAGCAACACCTGCGATTGGCAATATCCTATTTGATGGGCAAACTAACATTACTGACAGCTTTGATGTCTTCGATGCCAACTCTACTCAAACTAGCCTGTTTAACGAAAACACAGTCACATTCCTCAATAACTTAAATAACAACATCACAGGTTTTGAAAACTCCAACGATGTGATTAATGCTCAAGGGGGTAATGACATTATCTATGGCTTGAGTGGCAACGATCTATTGCGAGGCGGTGATGGTAATGATACTCTCGTCGGCGGTGCTGGCAATGATACTCTTGTCGGCGGTGCCGGCGCCGACTCTTTCGTTTACAACACCGATGCAGCCTTTGACCTGACTGCTGTTGATGTAGATGCGATCGCTGACTTCAACAGTTCCCAAGGTGATAAGATTATCTTAGATAAAACTACCTTTAGTGCGATCGCTTCAACTGCTGGAACAGGTTTTAGTAACAAGAGTGATTTTCAAATCATTTCTAATGCGGAAACCAGCACAGCGAAAATTATCTACGACGCTTTTCGTGGACAGTTATTTTACAACCAAAATGGCAGTGCGGCTGGTTTTGGTAATGGCGGTCTATTTGCAACTCTGACTGGTGCGCCAACTCTGAGTGCATCAGATTTTGTTGTCCAAGTTTAGATGCTATCAACTTTAGAGTTAGAAATTGCCACTTGGGAAAAACAGCGTAATCAGGAACGAGCAAGTGTGAATTGGCGCTTTTAAACCACTGATGCATGAAGAAAAATGGAGCGCTTATACCCGATTGTCTGACCCAGCAAAGTTGCTTTGGTGGACTACTATGTGGATTTAAGTGAGTAGGAGTCGAATGCCCAACAGAATAACTACCTCCTATCATCTTTAAGATATACCCAAGATAGATGTAATAGTATCTAATATGTGCTAAGTACTCAATACTACCAACTGAAGGATTGAAAATTATTATTTTTCTACATAAAATTAAAAATCTAAAATTAAAAATTGGTAACACTGATGGCTAGGAGTGTTAAAGTTTCAAGAAATTCACCGAAACTTTTCAGCGGGTATTCATGCTGAAGAAACTACAGAAAAAACAAATTTCGATAATTGCAGGTGCAGCACTGTTTGCCTTTTTAACTGGGGCAATGGTATCAGCACCTGAGATTGGCAAGTCTCTAGGGAAATGGCTCAAACTGAGTCAGAATCAAGCAGAGCAAAAATCGGACGGTAGTGTTGCTCAATCAGCCGTCTTTGGGTTGATATCGCAATCACTGCCAGAACGGGCAGCAAAACTAGCAACGATCGCTGCCGAATCGCGATCGCCAGATCGGAATCGCGCTCGTTATCTTTTGGCGAGTGATTACATTGAAAGAACCCAAGGGCAAAAAGCTCTAGTTTTACTCCAAGGATTAGAGAAAGACTATCCCATCCTCGCGCCCTACATTTTGCTCAAACAAGCCCAGGCAGAGGATATGCTGGGTGAGGACGGCAAAGCCTCGGATCTCAGGCAAAAAGTGCTGAAACTTTATCCCAAAGAACCGGCCGCAGTGAAAGCGCTATATCTAATTGCTCAACCAAAGCAACAAGAAACTGCGATCGCTCAATTTCCTTCCAATCCTCTAACTTGGGATATTATCCGCAAACGCTTGCAAGAAAATCCCAATCAGCCACAATTACAATTGATTTTGGCTAAGTATGCCTACGATCAACCAGGTATAGTCGGCGTTTTGGATCAGCTAGTAAAAGAGCCTACTCTCAAACCCGAAGACTGGGAACTCATTGGTACAAGCTATTGGGAAAATAATCAATTTCCCAAAGCGGCCAATGCTTACGCCAAAACACCGAAAACATCGCGCAACCTCTACCGTACTGCACGAGGCTTACAGGTGGGAGGCAAAGATAAAGAAAAAGCGATCGCCACCTATCAACAATTAGTGCAGCAATTTCCCAATAGTGAGGAAACAGGGACGGCACTACTGCGGTTAGCCGAAACCGCAAAAACACCTAAAGACGGCTTACCCTATCTTGAGCAGGTAATTAGTAAATTTCCCAAACAAGCTGGTACTGCATTGGCACAAAAAGCCAAAACTCTCCAAACTCTTAAGGATCAAAAGTCAGCTAGCGCGGCGTGGCAATTACTCATAGGTAAATACGGTAACTCTGACGAAGCAGCAGAATACCGTTGGAAAATCGCCCAAGATAAAGCCGAAGCTAAAGATTACGTCGGTGCTTGGCAATGGGCAGAACCAATTGTCACTAATAACCCCAATAGTATTTTGGCTCCAAGAGCGGGCTTTTGGGTAGGTAAATGGGCGGCTGCACTGGGGAAACAGCAAGAATCTAAAACTGCTTATGAATATGTGATTAGCCAGTTTCCCTACTCTTACTATGCATGGCGAGCCGCGACAATGTTGGGGCTAAATGTCGGCAATTTTGACAACGTGCGCATCATGAACCCAGAAGTAATCGCACCTGTGCGCCCATTACCGCCTGCTGGTTCTGAAACTTTCAAAGAATTGTATCTGCTAGGTCAAGACCGTGATGCCTGGTTACAATGGCAAACAGAATTTCAGAACAAAATTCAGCCAACGGTAGCAGAGCAATTTACTGAAGGGTTAATGCGACAGGCTAAGGGAGAAAATCTCATCGGAATTGATGAAATTTCTAAATTAGAAGACCGGGAAATACCAGCCGAACTTGCCGAATATCAGACTCTGAGTAAACAAATCACCTACTGGCAAGCGCGTTATCCATTTCCCTATCAGCGAGAGATTGAAAAGTGGTCTATTGATCGTAAACTTAATCCTCTGCTAGTAACTGCTTTGATGCGTCAAGAGTCACGGTTTGAACCAAAAATCAAATCTGTCGCTGATGCTACTGGTTTAATGCAGGTGTTGCCGAGTACGGCTAAATGGATCGCCCCACAAATCAAAGTGGATTTCAAAACAATCAACTTAGAAAATCCCAACGATAACATCATGCTGGGTACATGGTATTTGGGTCATACCCACGATCAATATAACAATAACTCCTTGCTGGCGATCGCTAGTTACAATGCTGGCCCTGGCAATGTTTCCAAATGGTTGCAAACTCTAACTACAAAAGATCCAGATGAGTTTGTTGAAGAAATTCCCTTTGATGAAACTAAAAATTATGTGCGGCAAGTATTTGGCAATTACTGGAATTATCTAAGGCTTTACAACCCTGAGATTTCTGGCATAGTGACAAAGTACTCGACTACACACCCAAAACTACCGAGCCAGTGATTTTGCTATTTTGGGGTAGAAAGGGGCAGGGGGCAGGGAGGCAGAGGGGCAGAGGGGCAGAGGGGCAGGGGGGCAGGGGGGATTAATAACTTACTACCAGCACTCCTGAATTATTCTCATTTATGGCTAAAAGGCAGCATTTTATACATAGTCCAGATTAAGCAAACGTTGTTTTTTCTGTTGAGATGGTGAGGCGATCGCTAATTGCTTGAGTTTATTACACCTGTAAGCGTTAATATATCTTAATGTATGAAGTGTTGCTTGTTTAGCGCCCTCCTTAATTTTCATGCCCCAATGGAGTTAACTTCAAAAGAATTTCAGTCAGAACTGATATTAGAAGTCCAAGGCTGCCTGCAATTGGCAGTTCCCCTGGTAATTACTTAAATATTAGAAGCGGGCATTCCTTTATTGGATGGGGTGATGATGGGCTTACTTAACAGCCAAGCTTTAGCTGCGGGTGCTTTAGATACTGTTACCTTTTTTACCCTAGCTTCCGTTTGTCGTTCTGTTCTTTCAGCCGCAGACTTACGTCAAAGTCTCCCCTAATACCATTTCACGAAAAATTTGATGCAAATAAAGCATCAAGAATAAAATCCCAAC